>DATKMG010000204.1:0-3940 GCA_035541995.1 Terriglobia bacterium | reverse complement strand
CAATCGAAATCCCTAGGCAGGCCTAATATGAAAAAAGCCTTCTTCTTTTCTTGCGTTTTCACCTTGGTGGTGCTGACGTCGCCAACGCCCATTGCGGCCAACATTGTCACCCTCGACATAGACGGCATCATTCACCCTATTGTGGCGGAATATGTGTGCGGCGGGATTTCACAGGCAGAGGTCGAGAGGGCTAATGCCGTTCTCCTCCGGCTCAATACTCCGGGAGGCCTGGATCAGTCCATGAGGCAAATCATTGAGAAGATCCTGGCCTCTAAAGTGCCGGTTATTTCCTTCGTGGCTCCAAGTGGGGCCCGCTCTGCCTCGGCGGGATTCTTCATCCTATTGAGTTCTGACCTCGCCCTCATGGCTCCAGGCACTAACACGGGCGCAGCCCATCCGGTCTCGATCACGGGTGGCAAACTCGATGATGTAATGGCACGGAAAATTGAAAACGATGCAGCCGCATATATTCGTAGTTTCGTGACTAAACGCGGCCGCAATTTCGAGATGGCGGAGAAAGGAGTCGTTGAAAGTAAGTCCTTCACCGAAGCAGAAGCACTGAACCTTCACCTCATTGACGGCATTGCCAAGGATTCGGAAGATCTCCTGACCAAATTCGACGGATACAAAGTTGTCCGATTCAGCGGAGAGACCCAGATCTTGAAACTCAGAGGGCAGGGCCTGCAGAGATACGAAATGACTCTCCGCCAGAGAATCCTTGGGGCTGTTTTGAACCCCAACATTGCTCTGATTCTCGGATTGATTGGGTTGCTGGCGCTATATTTCGAGTTTACGACTCCGGGGATGATTCTGCCCGGCATCGTGGGGGCTATCTGTATCTTTTTGGCCTTAGTAGCCTTCAACATTTTGCCGGTAAATTTGTTGGGGGTAGTCATGATTCTCGCGGCTATTGTCTTGTTTGTTCTAGAGGCCAAAGTGGGAAGCCACGGTGTTCTTGCCATCTTAGGAGTCGTTTCAATGGTTTTCGGCTCTCTGATCCTGGTCGATTCGCCTTTGCCGGAGATGCAGGTTCGACTGCTCACGGCATTGGGAGTAACCTTGCCTTTCGCAGTCATCACAATCTTCCTTCTGCGTTTAGTGCTCTTATCCCACAAGACAAAATCTGCGGTTGGCACAGAGGGGATGGTCGGAGAGGTTGGGGTAGTCGTTTCTGACCTGGAACCTGAGGGCAAGGTACAAGTTCATGGGGAAATCTGGGATGCATACAGTGAGCAACCAGCACAGAAGGGGCAAAAGGTCAAAGTTCTCTTGGTAGACGGCTTGAGGGTCAAGGTGGCCAGGGTCTACACTGGGCCGAGATGAGGAAGACGGAGCAAGGTCTTCCAAATCCGGTGAAGCAGCGCTTCGGACTCAGCAAAGGAAAATGTGTTGCCAAACAAAATCGATTCATAGGAGATGAAGATATGGAAACACTCAACCCCGTCTTACTGTTTGGAGTTATGGTGGTCGTTATTTGGCTCTTTAACTCGATCAAAGTCCTGCGGGAATACGAACGGGGAGTGATATTTCGCCTTGGCCGTTTGCTCCCTCAAGAGAAGGGACCCGGCTTGATTTTCGTATTCTGGCCCATCGACAAGATTGTTAAGGTGGCCTTGCGAACTGTGGCTCTGGAAGTGCCGCCCCAGGATATCATCACCAGCGACAACGTGTCTGTCAAAGTCAACGCCGTGGTCTACTTCCGTGTGATCGCGGCTATCAGAGCGATCGTGGAAGTTGAGAACTATCTTTATGCGACCTCCCAGTTGGCACAAACTACCCTCCGATCAATTCTGGGAGAAGTTCCCCTCGATGACTTGCTGAGCAAGCGGGAGACGCTGAACGTGAAGTTGCAGACTATTCTTGATCAGCACACCGGTCCGTGGGGGATCAAGGTATCTCTGGTCGAGGTGAAACAGGTCGACCTTCCTCAAGAAATGCAGCGGGCCATGGCTAAACAAGCCGAGGCAGAGCGAGAGAAACGAGCGAAAATCATCCATGCCGAAGGCGAACTCCAAGCCTCGGAAAAGCTGGCCCAAGGGGCCGCAATTTTGAGTACCCAACCGGTGGCCATTCAACTTCGCTACCTGCAAACCCTGACGGAAATTGGGGTCGAGAGGAACACCACAGTGGTGTTTCCGGTACCGGTCGATATTTTTCAGGGGATACTCAAATTGCAGAAGCCTTGATCCATCGAGCCCCTGACTGACAGATCGTCCCGGTTAGTGGACGAGCCTCTGATTCGCCGGATGGCGGGTGCCCCATTCCGGATATCCGAAGATTATTACAGTTTCAATTGGGAGGGCATTTCTCAGCGGAGACCAGATGAATGGAATCGAGGAAAACGACCACAGGGAATTGCATTTGGATCATCGCCATCTGACATTCTTCTTTATTGGTGCCGTCGTAATTTGTGCCATCTTCTTTGCACTCGGGTTTATTGTGGGACGGGGGCAAGCTTATGAGGCTTCCAGCAAAGCCCAGTCTACGGTCGCCGAGAACCTACCACCGAAGGCCGGGATGGAAACGCCTGCAGATCCGGGACGGAAGACCCGTCTATCTGCAGACGAGCCGTCGGTCGAACCTAAACAAGTGGCCACCTTGGACTCGGCGGGCGTTAAGCCGAACGATGCGGATGCAGACTTCCGTAAGGAGCTTGATTTTTATAGTGCTGTCAAGGACCAGAAGGTCAATGAGAATTTCAACCCGGCCCCCGAGAAGGTTGACGATTCGGCCAAGCCGGCTGCAAGTCTGCCTGCCAAGAACCCCGCCAAACCGGTGAGCTTGCAGGTGGCTGCCCTGACCAATATGCATGACGTTGATACCCTTGCCGGCACACTGAGATCCAAGGGTTATCGGGTATTTGTTGTCAGACCGGAACCCGGTTTGTCTGACAAGTTCATTCGAATCCAAGTGGGTCCATTCAATACTGCTGCAGAGGCTTCGGCAGTCAAGACAAAACTGGAACGGGAAGGCTACAAGCCGATCTTCAAGCGATAGCAAGCCTGTGGGAAGCACTTTCTTTGATTGGAGAAAAGTCCGCACCCTCTGCCTGAGAAATAGTCGTAGACTGGGCTTAAGCAGAGAGATGGCCGCTGAGGGGAGCTGTGAAAAAATCCAAGGCAGGAAGGCGCTACTGCGCATCCACAACCTCGATCTCAAGCCGCATGCGCAACACCTGTGTCCCTATCGAATTACGTCGGTACGACCGAGACATTTTCTTCACACCTTCAAGGGTTCTAGGGGGAACTCTTCAGTCGAGTTGCCCCCTGTCATCGGACCCAACCACTTAATCTCCCCTTGATCGTCACAGGACACAAGAGACTCTTTTTTGCCCTTGCCTCGGGGGCACTCAACATCCTGATTTTCCCCAAAGCTGATGTGACGTTGCTCTCCTGGATTGTCCTGGTCCCGCTCCTGGTGGCAATTCACAGGGAGAAGCGAAACGGTCGGTCTTTTCTCTATGGGTGCCTCTGTGGAGTCGTGTTTTTCTTTGGGAGTTGTCATTGGATCATCAACGTCCTGGAGAATTACGGTGGAATGGGAGGACTGGGAAGTGTCCTGTCTTTCCTGCTTCTGGTGGTTTACCTTTCTCTCTTCTATGCGGGATTTACCCTGCTATTCTCGGGTTTCGCTCGACATTTCCCTGACGGATGCTTCCTATTGGCTCCAGCCGTCTGGGTTTCCTGCGAATACTTGCGTGGGCATTTGCTAACCGGATTTCCCTGGTGCCTTCTCGGATATGCGTTAGTGGATTATTCCAGCCTTGCTCGGATTGCCACAGTCACGGGGGTATACGGGCTCTCCTTCGTCCTGGTTCTGATCAACGCACTGGTAGCATCAGTCGTCATCAATCGCTCCAGGCGATCAATAGCCAGACTGGCAATCACCCTCTCGCTTCTGGGTGGAATCTCAGCATTCTCGGCACTCTGGCACTCTGGGA
>DATKMG010000203.1:0-2245 GCA_035541995.1 Terriglobia bacterium | reverse complement strand
CGAGCAACACTTCGTCCAATACGACAAGGACCAGAAGTATATTCTCTTGCAGGCTGAGAATATTGACGGGCTCACCTTTGAGAACCTGGGGACAAAATCGATTGCGGGGTGGGCCTATGACTACGGACGAGGCAGGGTCGTCTTTACGTCGGTGGGACATACCATCCACGCACTCTGGAATCCCGAGTACTTGAAGCTGCAAAAGAGAGCTGTGCGATGGTTATTGAAAGACCTTTAATCATCCTCCTCCCCATGGTGCGATGAGAAGTGGCGGCCAAAGCGGGGACTGGAGTTTGGACTTTTTTGAGGCGGCATTGGCGCCTCTTATGGTGCGCGCCGGCAGAGCATGGGACGGCGGTCCCACGCGGCGACGGCGCTTTGGTTCGGAGCGGCCAAAGAGGCTTTGGATCAGGGATTTGATCTGGCCACTCGAATCCAAAGCGGTGTCGCGCGTGGGACCATTGTCCCGCGCTTGCCACCGCAGTCCAAGATAAGATTCTGAGCTGGGAATGCAGTTCGTTCCCGGATGCTATGAGGTCTTAGCGAAGCGCCTCATTGCTACTTCCTCGATCTGACAAGGCCGGACAATGGAAGACTGTCTGCCGACCAAGCATGGAAAAATGTCCAAACCCCAGGAAACCGCTCCGCGGTTGCTCTCCATAGCACCCTTGTTTGTCAAGCTTCTTCTGCCCTTCAGTTTTTATTGCACCCCCGCGGCAGTAGGGGCGTAAAATCAGGAGCGAAATTCCTGCCGCGAGGTGACGTGATGAAATCTCTGCTCCTGTCTGTACTCTCCTTTACCCTGTTGTTTGCCAGCTGCTCCAGCACACCCACGCCTTCGCCCGTCGTGTCCGAAACGCAAGGCATAGGAAGCATCGTTCGTCTCGACCCGACGTTCGATTCGTTGGTCCCGCACGACGCGCAGATCGAGAAGATCGGAGGCGGATTCCAGTTCACGGAAGGACCGCTGTGGCGTCCGGAGGGTTTGCTTTGGTTTAGCGACGTGACCGGAAATGTGGTTCGATCATTGACTCCGGACGGGAAGGTCCAGATCCTGATCCAGAACGCCGGCGGCCAATCCAATGCCCCGGCGGGCTCGTATGGAGGCCCGAACGGAATGATCGCTGACAAAGAAGGCGCGGTGCTGCTCTGCCAGCACACTAACCGGCGTATTGTGCGGGTCGTACAAGACCTTTCAATGACACCTTATCTGGAAAAGTACGAGGGTAAGCGATTCAATAGCCCCAACGATCTCGTTTACAGATCAGACGGATCGCTTTATTTTACGGACCCCCCCTATGGCTTATTGAAGCAAGATGACGATCCCGCCAAGGAACTAAAATTCAACGGCGTTTTCCGCTATGGCGGAGGCAAACTTCAGCTGTTGTTAAAAGACTTGAGTCGTCCCAATGGTATTGCATTTTCGCCAGACGAAAAAACGTTGTACGTGGCCAACTCTGACGAGAAGCGTAAAGTCTGGATGCGATATGACGTGGCAGAGGACGGCACATTGTCCAACGGACGGTTGTTTGCCGATGTGACTAGCGAAAAGGAGGGCGGCCTGCCCGACGGCATGAAAGTCGATTCCCAGGGAAATGTCTACGCCACAGGTCCCGGTGGTGTCTGGGTGTTCTCCTCCGAAGGCAAGCACCTTGGCACGATCAAGCCTCCTGAGATACCCGCTAACTGCAACTGGGGCGATGATGGGAAGACACTGTACATCACCGCCCGCACCAGCGTGTACCGGATCCGACTCTTGGTGGCGGGCGAAAAAGCGCTTTACCAGTAATAAGCGAAAGGAGTGCCATGAAGCGGCGAGCGTACTTGAAGGCCATGCTGGGCGTGGGAGCCGCCTTGAGCGCGGCTGGTGCGCCAAATGTGCAGAATCCTGTTGTGTTGCATGTGGACCTCTCGGTCGACCCGGCCAAAGAGAAGGAGATGTTGTATAACTTTCATACCATTTTCAAGCCGGCGGCAACAAAACAGCCCGGCTACATTGATGTCAAGATGTGTAAGCTGCGATCGAGCCTTCAGGGAACGGCTCCCACCGGCCTCAATTACCGCTTCCAATTGACATACCAGAGTGAGGAACTGCGCCGGCGTTGGGTGGCCTCCGAGACCCACCAGAAAGTCTGGCCAACCATTGAAAACACCTTGAAGTCGAAGGATATTACAGTGCTCCTTTTTGATTCGGCATAGGATCAATCCAGGGCTTGCTGGTGCTGACGACCTACTTCGCTTCATG
>DATKMG010000202.1:0-18712 GCA_035541995.1 Terriglobia bacterium | reverse complement strand
GGCTGATTCTGACCTCGTGTCTGCGGCCGAACGAGTACTAGTCGAGTCACCATGCCCTGTCTTGATGGTCCAGCCGAACCCGACAGCTAGGGACTTCCTGGGCGCTGCAACAAATCAGCCTGTAATCGTCCCTGTAGACTTTACTCAACATTCGATGAGGACGCTGAATTACGCCTTCGGTCTTGCTCGCCACTTCCCCATTACCCTCCAGTTGCTCCATATGGAACAGCCAGCCGGGTGGAAGGACCTTCGTGTAATGCCCTTCCGAAGACAGGATGAGAGAGAGCGCCAATTGGTGGAGTGCAAAGATCGCCTGCTTGGGATGATACCTGCCGATTTGAAGGAACGAGTCCGAGTTCACCTGCGGGGCGGAGCGGTAGTCGAGGGAATCCTGCGCTCCATTCAGGAGCTTCAGGCAGATCTGGTCGTGATGGGAGCCCACCCAAAGGGCTTTTTCAAAAAGGCGATAACCGGCTCCACGGCCTGTGAAATCTTGCGCCGCAGCCCCCGTCCGGTTTGGTTTGTACCTTCAACGGGTGGCGTAACGGCATGGAAGGAAGAACCCCTCGCTGCCGCCGGGACCTAGGCTGAACACGACAGGTATTGTTCCCACTCGCTTCTCAGTCGCGCTTTGTCCGATTTACTGCAGGGGATCTCGGGCTCTTTTTCTTGTGACTTGGTGCTTGGGATGAAATGGGTTGAAACCCTGCCCCAGGGCGGCGCTCGGAGGGACGGCGGTTCCGAACTCCTGCCCCTCGTTGGCTTTGGGCTACAATTCTGTCGCCTGGGCTCTGGAAGGAACCAGCGGCATCCTGCCGCTGGACTTCTCGAAAAGTGTCCAAACTCCAGGACAAGCCTTCTTTCCTGTCGAGAGGCACCCTACAGGCAAGAATACCTGCGCTTACTTCTGGCCTGAAATTTAGGAGGGAACTAATGGTGCCAAAAACCTAGACATAGCTTCTCAGTGCCTTCATGTAGTTGGCTCGCTCGAAGGCAGCCGGCTGAGCACAGGACTTTTGGCTCATGCTACCCTTCATTTGGTTGACTGACTCGTATTCATGGATTTCCATCCACTGCAGCATCCCTTTAGTGATTTCACTAATTCTCCCCACGCCATGCTTGAGTAAAGCGGAGCAAACCATGGTTACATCGGCTCCTGCCATGACCAACTTCAGAACGTCCTCAGCCGTGTGGATCCCCGAGGTTCCGGCCATACTGCAATCCACACGCCCGTAAAGAATGGCGATCCAGCGCATCGGCAATCGCATCTCCTGTTGGGTGCTAAGTACCAAATTGGGAACGACTTCAAGCTGCTCTATATCCAGGTCCGGTTGATAGAAGCGGTTGAATAAGACCAAAGCGTCCGCCCCGGCCTTGGCCAATCGTTTAGCCATATTGGCCATCGAACTGAAGTAAGGTCCCAGTTTAATGGCCACAGGAATCTTCACACTCTGCTTGACAGCCTTGAGCACATTCAGATACATCTGTTCTACTTCAACTCCGGAGAGATCGGGATCGGTCGGGATATAGTAAACGTTTAGTTCCAGTGCATCTATACCTGTTTGTTCCATTTTCTTGGCCCAATCGATCCAGCCCCCCACGGAGATCCCGTTGAGGCTGCCAATTACCGGGATGTCCACTGCCTGTTTGGCATCGGAGAGATGTTGCAAGTAAATTTCCGGATCCCGGAATTCATAATTCCCATGATAGTATGTCAGGGCTTCCGCAAAACTCTCAGTCCCATGTGTCAAGTAGTAATCCAGCTCCTGCGATTCGTGCAGGATCTCTTCTTCAAAAAGAGAGTACATGACAATAGCTGAAGCGCCGGCATCTTCCATAGCACGGATTTTCCCCAGGTCACGGGTGAGCGGCCCACAGGCCGACGGTACCAGCGGATTCTTCAACTTGAGTCCCATATAGGTTGTCGTTAAATCCATCTTTTTCTTCCTCACGCTAGACTGTTATTGTGATTTGAGAAACCCGGGAGGCCAAACACCTTCCGAGCAAAAAAAGCTTCAACTAACTGCTTTTGACTACTCCTGGAGTGTGGCTATAGTCCATGCCAGCCAGCTGCTCATAGAGCCTCCAGCGCTCATCCGCATCTTTTTGGGCGAGGTCGATCAGGTGCTTGGCCGCCTCCGGATTTGACTTCGTAAGCATTTTGTATCGGGTTTCCATATACGCATATTCTTCAATTTTGATCTTGGGTTTCTTGTAATCAAGCTGCAAGGGGTTCTTCCCTTCCTTGGCAAGTTCCGGATCATACCGGTATAAAGCCCAATGACCGGAGTTGACGGCAGCTTTCTGGTTATCCATTGCTGTGGTCATATTGATACCATGGGCAATGCAGTGACTGTAGGCAATAATCAGAGATGGCCCGTCATAGGCTTCCGCCTCGGCAAAAGCTTTGACGGTTTGAAGATCACTGGATCCCATGGCGACCTGGGCCACGTAAACGTTTCCATAACTCATCGCATGCAGTCCCAGATCCTTCTTGGGAGTTCCTTTTCCCCCTGCTGCAAATTTCGCCACTGCGGCGCGGGGTGTTGACTTTGAGGCTTGCCCTCCGGTATTGGAATAGACCTCGGTGTCCAGGACCAGTACATTTACATTACGGCCTGCCGCCAGGACATGATCCAGTCCGCCATAGCCGATATCGTAAGCCCAACCATCCCCGCCAACAATCCAGACTGACTTTTTCACCAAGAAATCCGCCAACGACAGGAGGTTCTTAGCCTCTGGAGAGGCGATTTTTTTCAAAAGGCTCTTTACTTCCCCGACCCGTTGCCGCTGTTCGTAGATTTCAGCCTCATCTTTTTGTGGGCACCCCAGGATCTCTTTCACCAGGTTCTCTCCAAGGGCAGGAGCGAGTCTTTTCAGCAACTCGGATGCCTGTTCTGTCTGCTTGTCGATGGTCAATCGATATCCCAGACCGAACTCAGCGTTATCTTCAAAAAGCGAGTTTGACCAGGCAGGCCCCCTTCCTTGTTTGTTTTGAGCGTATGGCGTTGTGGGCAGATTCCCGCCATAAATCGAGGAACAACCTGTTGCGTTTGCCACTATCATCCGGTCCCCGAACATCTGGCTAATTAGCTTCAAATACGGGGTTTCTCCACACCCCGAACAGGCCCCGGAATACTCGAACAAGGGCTGCAATACCTGGGAGCCTTTAATCGTCCCAACCTTCACCAAGCGGCGATCGTATTCAGGAAGGTTGAGGAAGAACTCGTAGTTTTGGGCTTCACGCTTTCGGATAGGAGGCTGTGGAACCATGTTGATCGCCTTAAGCCGGACCTCTTTCTTATTCTTTGCCGGACAAACATAAACACATAACCCGCATCCAGTGCAGTCTTCGGGCGCCACTTGGTATGTGAGCTTCATGCCCGAGAATTCCGATCCTTTGTAGTCAGTGGACTTAAATGAAGCCGGAGCCCCGGCCAAATCACGCGAATCATAAACCTTCACGCGAATGGTGGCATGCGGGCAAACCATAGCGCACTTGGCGCACTGGATGCAGACATCAGGATCCCATTCCGGAATCTCCAGCGCAATGTTTCGTCTTTCCCACTGCGCGGTTCCCGTCGGGAAAGTCCCGTCACAAGGCATCACACTCACGGGGAGATCATCCCCCCGGCTGGCGATGATTGAAGCCGTGACACGGTGCACAAATTCAGGAGCCTCTTCCGGAACAGCCGGATGCATCCGCAATTGACTGGTCGCGACACTCGGCACCTTGACTTCAAACAGGTTTGCCAGAGTCTTGTCGACCGCTTCATAATTCTTCTGCACCACCGCATCGCCTTTGCTGCCATACGTTTTCTTAATGGAATCCTTGATCTGTGCAATGGCCTCTTCCCTCGGAAGAACCCCAGCGACAGCAAAGAAGCACGTCTGCATAATCGTGTTGATTCGTCCTCCCATTCCCGTTTCCCTGGCGACTTTCACGGCGTCGACTACGTAGAATTTGAGTTTCTTCTCAATGATTTGCCTCTGGACTTCCTGGGGTAGGTGATCCCAGACATCCTCCTGACCGTAGGGGCTGTTCAACAAGAAGGTAGCCCCCGGAATGGCGTTCTTGAGCATGTCATACCGCTCCAGAAAGACGAACTGATGGCAAGCCACAAAATTCGCCGAGTCGATCAAGTAGGTGGAATGGATGGGATCGGGCCCAAAACGAAGGTGTGAGACCGTAATGGATCCAGACTTCTTGGAGTCGTAGACAAAGTACCCCTGGGCATAGTTGTCAGTCTCTTCACCGATAATTTTGATTGAGTTCTTGTTTGCGCTTACTGTACCGTCTGCACCCAACCCATAAAAAAGGCCACGTAACACTGTGCTGGGCTCAATGGAAAAAGTCCGATCAAAATCCAAACTGGTGTGGGTCACATCATCGACAATCCCGATGGTGAAATGATTCTTCGGTTGGGGCTTTTTCAACTCTTCAAAGACTCGAACGGCCATGGAGGCGGTAAATTCCTTGGACGAGAGCCCGAACCTGCCGCCAATGACCTTAGGCATCCGCCCCATCGGCAGACTCCCTTCAGATAGAGACTCACTGAGTGCCGTTACCACATCTTGATAAAGTGGCTCCCCGATGGTGCCAGGCTCCTTGGTACGGTCCAACGCTGCAATTGCTTTTACCGATGGCGGGAGGCTTTTGATGAAGTGAGGCACAGAGAAGGGCCGGAATAACCGTACTTTGAGCAAGCCAACCTTCTCCCCCTTCTTGGTTAGGAAATCCACAGTTTCCTGGACTGTTTCTGCACCTGAACCCATTACCACGATAACCCGTTCGGCGTCTGGAGCCCCGAAATAGTCGAACAACCGATACCGGCGTCCGACTAGAAAAGCAAATTTATCCATTGCCTTTTGCACTATTCCCGGGCAGGCCGCATAGAAGGGGTTGCAGGTTTCCCGAGCCTGGAAGAAAACGTCGGGGTTTTGAGCCGAACCTCTAAGCACGGGATGTTCTGGAGATAGAGCCCGGGAGCGGTGAGCATAGACCATTTCGTCATTGATCATGCTGCGAATATCGTCCTCGGTCAGCTCCTCGATCTTCATCACCTCATGCGAAGTACGAAATCCGTCGAAGAAATGCACAAAAGGAACGCGAGCTTCCAGAGTTGCTGCCTGGGCGATAAGAGCAAAGTCCATTACTTCCTGGACAGAATTGGACGCCAGCATGGCCCATCCTGTAGTACGTGCGGCCATCACGTCGCTGTGGTCGCCAAAGATGGACAGAGCGTGGGTGGCAACAGTGCGAGCGCTGATGTGGAATACTGTCGGAGTCAGCTCGCCTGCAATCTTAAACATGTTGGGAAGCATCAGCAGGAGCCCTTGAGAAGCTGTGAAGGTTGTTGTCAAGGCACCGGTCTGCAGAGCTCCGTGGACCGCTCCGGCTGCTCCCCCTTCACTTTGCATTTCCTGCACGACAGGTACAGTTCCCCAAATGTTCTTAACCCCTTCTGATGCCCATGCATCCGCCCACTCCCCCATGGGAGAAGAGGGGGTAATCGGGTAAATCGCTATGACCTCATTGGTTCGGTATGCAACGTAAGCGGCGGCTTCGTTGCCGTCAATAGTTACCTTGCGACGTTTCATCAAGTTCCTCCAGCAGAATCTGCCACAGTAATATTTTTGGATGAGACCGACGGGAAAAAAACGGCTCTAACCCGTCAAACATCCCGGTGGCTAAGGCACATGCGATGCCAAAGGAAAATCGTTGAAGACATTTGAGTTACAACAAACATCAGTCGATCCTTCATGGGGCATATAGCGCAGTTGGGGCATTATGTGATGACAGATTAAACACAGCACACCCTTCAATCTCATGTCATGAGAACCCATCCAGGAGTTCCTCTCTAACGGAGACTGCAGGCGAAGACGATTGCTTTGCCAAGCCGGATGCGCAACATAGGCTGTCGGTTTGGTTTCATTCCATTCCAGGTTAGCTTGTGTTTACCTGCCGCATCAAATCTCCTTAGACTCTGGTACACTTCTTGCTCGACCAGTTCGGCTGTTGGTGGTCGAATTCAAAATGATCCAAAAGAGATCCAAAAGAAAGGAAGAACCAGCATGGCAAACGTAGTGAAGACGGCATTTGACATGGCCATGGACAATTTCGATTTGGCTGCAGACGTCTTGGGGTTGGAGGACGACCTTCGTGTGAAGATCAAGTATCCGGAGCGTTGCCTCATTGTGTCGGTCCCGATTCGGATGGATAACGGCAGGGTGGCAAGGTTCGAGGGCTACCGGGTTCAGCACAACACCTCGAGGGGACCTGCAAAGGGGGGTATACGCTTTCATCCCAACGTGACTCTGGATGAGGTCAAAGCTTTGGCCACCTGGATGACCCTGAAATGCGCAATCGTCGGCATTCCTTTTGGGGGTGGCAAAGGCGGTGTAGCGTGTGATCCCAAGAAGATGTCGTTGACTGAGTTAGAAAGACTCACCCGTCGCTATACCAGTGAGATTCTGCCACTTATCGGACCCGAAAGAGACATCCCTGCCCCGGATGTGTATACCAACCCGCAGGTCATGGCCTGGATCATGGATACCTACAGCATGAACAGAGGTTATTGTGTTCCCGGAGTGGTAACCGGCAAGCCCGTGGAACTGGGGGGATCCCTGGGGAGGAACGAGGCCACGGGAAGAGGTGTATTTTATACGGTCCAGTCAGCAGTGACTCATTTAAACATGAAACTGGAAGGGCTTAAGGTCGTTGTCCAGGGATTTGGAAATGCCGGCTCTGTGGCCGCCCACCTCTTCGATAGTGCCAAGACCTACGTCATCGCTGTCAGCGATTCCAAGGGCTGTGTTTATAACAAAAATGGCCTGGATATACCCAAGCTTATCCTGTTTAAGGAGAAGAATGGTACCGTCGTCGGTTATCCGGGTTCTGAACAGATCTCGCCTGAAGATTTGCTCGGAATGCCCTGTGACGTTTTGATACCGGCAGCCCTGGAGAATGTAATTACCCGGGAAAATGCGCCCACGATCAAAACAAAGATCCTGGCCGAAGCCGCCAATGGACCGACGACGCCCGAAGCCGATCGGATTTTGGAAGACAAAGGCGTATTCATTATTCCAGACATTCTGTGCAATGCGGGAGGTGTGACGGTCTCATACTTGGAGTGGGTCCAGGACGAGCAGCACCTCTTCTGGGAAGAGTCCGACATTTATGCCAAGCTGGAGAGGATCATGAAAACCAGCTTTGCCAATGTCTTGAATATCCGAAACAACAAGAAAGTGCACATGCGGATCGCAGCCAATATGCTTGGCATTGACAAGGTCGCTCAAGCCACCCGGCTGCGCGGTCTTTATCCGTGATGAATTCAGAAAGCAAATTCATCAAACATTCATGATTCTTTGGTCAACTGCCATCCAAGTAAAATAATCGGATCAATAGCCACGGCCAGTGCCTAGTTGTTTCCTGGAACCCTCTGGCCGTGGCATTTCCCTCAACTTGCAATTCTCACTTAGGCCTTGCCTGATTGCTGGCCTTCTAACCTGCAATACTTTCTACCACCTTTGTTCTCCGGATTCTTTCTCTGCGCCTCAGCGCCTCTCCGGTTAGATTCTGGCAGTCGGAAAATCCCGAGAGAAGAAACAGGATGATAAGCAACCCCGACAGGTAGAATGACCCTCCACGGTGAGGTGTATTTCCTGAAACCAGCCGAACCGGATCCACAATGGGTTTCATCCAGCCCGCTCCCTTTTCCCAGGTAGAAATTCGCACTCCCCGGCTAAGCTTATCCTACCCGCGGTATCATGGGGCAATTCTGATCGAAAAAGCGGGTCGTGTAAAGGCAGAGTTGTCCTATTTCTCCACGTGGCTGCACTCTGAAAATGTGTTTTTCTCATCTAGCCAAACTGCCCCGAAGATGTGTATGATATAGACTTGGCATTCATGTGCCGGAGTTTATATAACTTCAAGGAGAAACAACGTTGATGAAGAGAAAAGTATTGCTGGTTGGGACCCTCGGTGTGCTGGTCTTGCCCTTAATTGCCTTGGCACAGGCCAGTGCCTCCTTCAAAATCGGGGTTATCGATTTCGCCAGGGCCATCGCTTCATCGGGCGAAGGGAAAACCGCCATCTCCGAATTTCAAAAGAAGGTCGACGCCAAGAAAGATGAGCTGGCGAGAAAGAATAGTGAAATAGAGCAGTTGCAGAAGCAGCTCAACGACCAATCCAGGACGCTGAATGATGATTCTCGCGCGGCTTTGGCGAGGAGCATTGACAGTAAGACAACCGAGCTGCAAAGGGCTCAACAGGATGCCCAGAAAGAGTTCAGTGAGCTCCAGGGAGAGATCTATAACCGGATCGGCGGCAGGATTTTTCCGGTAATACAGCAATACGCCAAGGATAATGGCTTGACCGTGGTGATCGACACTTCACAGCAGGGTAACCAGCTGATTTACGCCGACCCCGCAACTGATATTACAGAGGAGATCGTAAAGAAATTCGATTCGCAACCCAATGTGGCTGTGCCAAAGCCCTCAACTTTTAGTGCACCAAAGCCACCAGTGATGGCGCCGACTCCAACCACGACCGCCCCGGCACCGGGTCCTGCCAAAAAATAAATGTCAGAGACTTCGGCAACCGGGACGGAAAGGGCGTCGACAAAGTCAGGCCCCCTCAGTTCCTCCTGGGTGGTGGCTGAGGTGCGGGTCCGTTATGCAGAAACGGATCAGATGGGAGTTGCATATTATTCTAACTATCTGGTCTGGTTTGAAGTGGGCCGTGCCGAGTTATGCCGGCAGCGTGGGCTGCCCTACCAGGCATTTGAAAAGAACACGGGGCTGGCGCTGGCTGTTGCTGAGGCTCATTGTCGCTACCACTCCCCGGCCCTGTATGACGAGGTTCTGATCATTCGCACTCGAGTCCAAGCACTACGGAAGCGGATGATTGTGTTTGAATATGAGGTCCTCAAGCAAGGGTCTGAACTGCTGGTAGCCACAGGTTCCACGTCCCATGTTGTGATCGACAAGAACGGGCGACCCAGGTCTTTCCCGCCCGAATACGTGCGGTTCTACCAGTAAGCCAGAGCGTTCTCGAGTTCTGGTCCGGTCTCTTTCGCAGGCTCAGGACCAACAGTCCGGTAGGATTCTTTGGCCAAAATGCCGCGCCTCCTCTCTATCACCGGAAACAGTCTCACATTAGATCACTTCCAACAAGTCGTTTTCGATCGCCGTCCGGTCACACTCCATCCGTTGGCCCGCAAACGAATGTTGCGGTCGCAAAAACTCGTCGAAGGCGTGGTGCGCGGTGATTTTCCGATCTATGGAGTCAACACGGGGTTCGGCAAACTCAGTGACACCAGGATAGATCAGAATCAACTCCAACAACTCCAACTGAACCTTGTCCGCAGTCATGCCTGCGGTGTAGGAGAGCCGCTTGCAGAAGCCGAAACCAGGGGTCTGATTCTGTGCCGTGCCAATGTGCTGGCAATGGGTCACTCGGGAGTAAGACCTGTCGTGGCAACGCACCTGCTGGAAATGCTCAATCGGGGCATTCACCCGGTTATCCCCTCTCAAGGATCAGTGGGAGCGAGCGGAGACTTAGCTCCCCTTGCCCACCTTGCGTTGGCTTTGCTCGGAGAGGGAGGAGTAATCTGGAACGGCCGGCACATGAGTAGTCGGACCGCTTTCCAGCGAAACCGACTAATCCCGCTCCTACTTGGTCCCAAAGAAGGAATCTCCTTACTGAATGGGACGCAGGCCATGCTGAGTGTTGGCGCTGTGGCACTGCTCGCGGCGGAAACGCTGATGGACACTGCCGATGTGGCTGCAGCCCTGTCGCTTGATGCCCTAAAAGGGACGCCCAAAGCCTTCGATCCTCGAATCCAGCAATTACGGGCCTACCCAGGACAGGCCCGCAGCGCTGCCAATGTCCGCATACTGAACCGTAACAGCGAAATTCGCCAATCTCATTTGCTCTGCAACCGTGTTCAGGATGCCTACAGTCTGCGTTGTGTACCCCAGGTTCACGGCGCAGTTCGCGACACGCTTAGCTTTGTCCGTCGAACCTTGGAGGTCGAGTTCAATGCTGCCACCGACAATCCCCTGGTGTTCCCCGAGGACCACGAAATCATCTCCGGTGGGAATTTCCATGGGCAGCCACTGGCGCTTGCTTTTGACTATTTGGGGATCGCTTTGAGCGTCCTGGCGAGTATTTCGGAACGACGAATCGAACGCCTTATCACCCCTGAGTATGGAGACCTGCCTCCATTCCTAACCGACAATCCCGGGCTGAACTCCGGTTTTATGATGCTACAGGTGACAGCAGCTGCGCTGACCTCGGAATGCAAAGTCTATTCCCATCCTGCTTCGGTGGATTCCATTCCCACTTCAGGCAACCGTGAGGATTACGTCAGCATGGGAATGGGCGCAGCACTCAAGCTTAAGCGACTTGTTAACAATGTGAGACACGTCCTTGCCATTGAGCTGCTGTGTGCAGCCCAGGGAATCGATTTTCTGGCACCTCTGAAGCCAGGGGTCGGTGCAGCACGGGCCTGCAGCCTGGTTCGTTCCGTTTCATCCAAAGTGACCAGCGACCGTTCCCTGGCGGGAGATATTAATAGGATCTGTGACTTGATCGCAGAGCGTAGATTCTCCGAGATTTTGCGGCATCAAAAGGAAGCTCACTGAACGGAGAAGCAACATGAACCAATACCAGCCCGTTCGAGCCATGCGGGGTACGAAGCTTACCTGCAAGAGCTGGCATCAGGAAGCTGCCAAAAGGATGCTGATGAATAATCTCGACGAGGAAGTGGCAGAAGACCCCGCTCGGCTGATTGTTTACGGAGGAGCAGGAAAGGCCGCACGAAACTGGGAGTGTTTTCGCGCCATCATCCGCATACTTGAGAACCTCGGAAATGATGAGACTCTCTGCATCCAGTCCGGCAAACCCATAGGAG
The DNA here is from genome assembly GCA_035541995.1 of Terriglobia bacterium. Classification (GTDB taxonomy): domain Bacteria; phylum Acidobacteriota; class Terriglobia; order Versatilivoradales; family Versatilivoraceae; genus DATKMG01. Next base: position 7,793 of record DATKMG010000202.1, on the reverse strand, counting down.
TATTCAAAACTCATGAATACGCCCCGCGGGTCTTAATCGCCAACGCCAACCTGGTCGGTCATTGGGCCAATTGGGATGAATTCCACAAGCTCGAAGCTTTGGGACTGACAATGTATGGCCAGATGACCGCGGGCAGTTGGATTTACATAGGGACTCAAGGCATTGTCCAGGGAACGTTCGAGACATTCGCGGCGGCCGCACAGAACCATTTCAAGGGCACACTGAACAAGAGGCTCATTGTTTCCGGAGGGATGGGGGGGATGGGTGGAGCGCAACCCCTGGCAGCCACTATGAATGGAGCGGTCTTCCTCGGTATTGATGTAGATCCTTCCCGAATCCAACGACGAGTAAATACGGGATATTGTGACGAAATGGCAACGCGACTCGAGGATGCGCTTCATCTTGTCTCGAGATGGAAAAAGGAAGGTCAGGCAAAATCCGTGGGGCTCGTAGGAAACTGCGCAGAGATTCTGCCCCGGCTCGTGGAGTTAAACATAGTGCCTGATTTATTGACCGATCAAACTAGCGCCCACGACCCACTCAACGGATATCTCCCGGCGGGATTGTCAATTGAGGCGGCCCAGGAACTGCGCCGTCAGCACCCGCCGGAATACATTAAGCGGTCGATGAGTTCTATCGCCAGTCACGTCCAAGCCATGTTGGATCTTCAGAAGAAAGGCGCCGTGGTGTTTGACTACGGGAATAACATCCGCACTTTTGCTTATCAAGCCGGAGTCCACGATGCTTATGAGTTCCCGGGGTTCATTCCAGCTTATGTGAGGCCGCTCTTTTGTCAGGGGCGCGGGCCTTTTCGCTGGGTGGCACTTTCGGGTGACCCGGCCGATATCGCGATAACGGATGAATTGGTCTTGGAGTTATTTCCCGACGATGAAGTCCTTCATCGTTGGATTCCTCTGGCTAGAAAGAAAATCCAATTCCAAGGGTTGCCCGCGAGGATATGCTGGCTGGGTTACGGAGAGCGCTCGGAGTTCGGTGTTCGAATCAATCGGCTGGTCCGCCAAGGCACGATCAAGGCTCCTGTCGTGATTGGACGAGACCATCTGGATTGTGGTTCTGTGGCTTCACCTTTCCGGGAAACCGAATCGATGCGAGACGGCAGCGACGCGATTGCGGACTGGCCTATCCTCAATGCCTTGCTCAATGTCGCTTCGGGCGCCAGTTGGGTCTCCTTCCACCATGGAGGTGGGGTTGGTATCGGCTACTCCCTGCATGCCGGGCAGGTGACCGTCGCGGATGGAAGCCAAGAAATGGTAGGCCGCATCCAACGTGTGCTGGACAATGACCCTGGCCTGGGGATAGCGCGCCATGCGGACGCGGGTTATCCTGAAGCGATACAGGCGGCCGAACGATTCGGATTAAACCTTTCCGGTTAGTTACGAGGGGGGGAAGGTGGCTACAACCTAGACATTGAAAAGCGCCGCTGCTGCAGAGCCTGCCACCGGCAGGCCAGAAGGATCTTCTGGTAGCCGCCCGCCGCCTCGAACCAGGCACGTAGATTCTTGATTCGGCCCTCAGCTCTTTTTTGAGGTCACTGCGAAAAAGGCGCCGTATTGCTGCTCGACCTTCTTACTGCCACACTTCGGACAGGCTACCTTGGACTTGTCGTGCTCAGACACGGTCATAGTGAGCGTAAACTTCTTCTTGCAGTTTTGGCACTTGTAATCATAGACCGGCATAAGCTTTGTCCTTTCCGATAAGTCAACTCACGATGCCAGATAACTGCTTTCCTGCAGGCTTGAGATTCAGAGCTTCCCAGCAGGATGGCAGTGCCTTGGCAACTGTTGTCTAATTTAAGCAAAAGGACCATCTTGAGTCAATGAGCAGAAGAACCCTGATAGGCCCTTGTTCGCAACTGCTGACACTGGCTGGCAGCTCTAGGCCGAGGCATGGGGTCGAGCAGGGGGAGCTGGAGATCATCAACGAGGGGGGAATCCTGATCGAAGATGATACCATCAAGTGGGTCGGCTTATTTCGAGACCTTCCACCTATAGCAGCCGAAGCACCCACTGAAAGGATCTTTGCCAGGGAATGCGTGGTAATGCCTGGATTCGTCGATAGTCATGCACATCCTGTATTTGTGAAGTCGCGTGCCCAAGAATATGAACTTCGCATCCAGGGTAAGAGCTATCCGGAAATTGCCGCTATGGGTGGAGGTATTCTTACTAGTGTAGCCGATGTGCGAAACGCTTCGCTCGAGCAACTCGTTGAGGTTTCTCAAGCCCGAATCCCCCGCTTTCTGGAGCATGGAACAACCACGCTAGAAGCAAAAACTGGCTATGGATTGGACCTGGTAAACGAAATAAAGATGCTGGAGGCCATTCGAAGATTACAGGCGACGACGAGCCTAGAGTTAGTCCCAACTTTTCTGGGGGCCCATGAAATTCCCCCTGAATACAAATTTCACAAAGCTGAGTACGTCCGCCTCCTAATTGAAAGAATAATCCCGGAAGTATCGAAGCGAGGGCTGGCAGAATTCTGCGATTGTTTTGTGGAGCCTGGGATTTTCGAGTTGGACCAGGCTGAGGAAATCCTTCGGACTGCTAAGTTCCATGGTCTGCAGCTGAAGCTCCATGCCGATCAGCTGTCACGTTCTGGCGCCACCTTGCTCGGTGTCAAACTCGGAGCTGTTTCAATCGACCATCTGGAACAAATTGCTTCGCAGGAGATCCATGCCTTGGCCGAGTCTCCTTCAGTAGCCACATTGCTACCGGGATCAGTGTTCCATCTGGGAGCAGAGCCTTATCCACCAGCACGAGCTTTGATTGAGGCTGGAGTACCGGTGGCCTTGGCAACGGATTTCAACCCGGGGTCTTCTCCCACTGTCAGCATGCAGATGATTCTCTCTCTGGCTTGCACTCAAATGCGGATGACCCCGGCTGAGGCCATCGTGGCGGGAACTATCAATGCCGCTCATGCGCTTTCCCGGGACAGCCGGATCGGTTCATTGGAAGAGGGCAAGCAAGCCGATTTGTGCATCATGGCAGTAGCAGACTATCGGGAAATTCCGTACTGGTTCGGGATGAACCACTGCACGATGACCATCAAGAAAGGACGAGTTGTTTATCAAAAACCACCATGAAAACGATTGTCGAATGCGTTCCTAATTTCAGCGAGGGCAGGGATCGGGGTATTGTCGACCAAATCGCCGATGCGATTCGCTCTGTACCAGGATTGAGTCTCATGGATCTGGAGATGGACCCCGACCATAACCGCTCCGTCATCACGTTTGTGGGAGAAAAGGAAGGGATCGCCGAAGGGGCGCTCAGGGCCGTGGAGAAGGCCACGGAATTGATTGATCTAAATCGGCACACGGGAGCTCATCCGCGAATAGGAGCTACTGACGTGGTTCCGTTCGTGCCGGTTCGCAATGTAACCCTGGAAGAATGTGTCTCTATTGCCAGGGCGGTAGGGTCAGAGATCGCCAGCCGATTCGCCATTCCCGTTTACTTGTATGAAGCTGCTGCAACCCGGCCCGATCGAGTTCAACTTGAGAATATCCGTAAGGGCCAGTTTGAAGGACTCCGAGAGGAAATCCGCGCTTCAGTTGACCGCCTCCCCGATTTTGGCCAGGCCCAGGTCCATCCCACTGCTGGTGCCACCGTGGTGGGAGCTCGGAAATTCCTCATTGCTTACAACATCAATCTGAATACTGCTGATTTTCGCATAGCTAAACAGATTGCCAGGGCGGTCCGGTTCTCCAGTGGCGGATTGCGCTATGTAAAGGCCATGGGCGTGGAACTGAAGGCCCGCAATCTCGTCCAGGTCTCGTTGAACTTAACCGACTTTGAATTGACCCCCCTTCACCGGGCTTTTGAGATGGTGAAGCGCGAGGCTCAACGCTTTGGGGTATCGATAGCCGGCAGCGAGATCGTCGGCCTCATTCCTGGCCGGGCGATCGAAATGGCAGCGGACTTTTATCTCCAGGTGGAAGATTTCCACCCTGAGCTGATATTTGAAAACCGCCTGGCCCAGATACTTGAAACCTCCCAGGAGTTGGGGTCGATGCGAATTTCTGAATTCCTGGCGGCGGTGGCGCGTCCTGAGGGGTTCCCGGGCGGGGGCAGTGTTGCCGCCTTGTCAGGCGCCCTGGCAGCATGCTTGGGGAAGATGGTTCTTGGTTTCACTTTGAACCGAAAGAAATTCGAGACTAACAAGGACCGCCTGGAATCAATTCTCCAGCAACTTGAACGGCACGCAAAGGCAATGACCCAGGCTGTTGACCGAGATTCCCAAGCTTATGAGCAGGTTGTCGCAGCACAACAGCTTCCCAGGGCGACTGAAGAGGAGACACAGTTTCGACGACAGAAAATCCAGGCCGCTTTGGTCGTGGCTACGGACGTTCCTCTGGAAGTCGCGGGGGAGGCCCACGCCATCCTCGAATGCCTGGTTGAGCTGCGGCCGATTTCCAATCCCAATCTATCTTCAGACCTGAATACTGGCATTTGGATGGCACTGGCTTCAGCCCAGGGAGCGTTGGAAAACGTGGCTGTCAATCTGAAGAGCATACGCGATCCCGCCTTTGTCGAGCGAAACACCAGGCGGTGGGAGGAACTCAAGAACCTGCTAAGGCAGGTATGCGCGGAAAACTGCTGACCCTGTCATTCGAATGTAGAGCCAGTTTGCTGCAATCCTAAAGGAGGCCGTATGCAAAAGGTGAGGAAGGTCCTTAAACGGAAAAAAGAAGAGTACCGGATGCGCACACATCTGATTCACGGCAGTTATGAAAGCCGCTATTGGGATTACGACCATCACGTCATTCCACCCATCTCCTCGTCTACCACATTCCGTCTTTCTTCAACCCATCGGGGAGCCCAGGGATTTGTCGAGTTTGGATCTCCTGAGAGTCATCAAAAACACAAAGTACCCATATACATCTACGATCGCTTGGACGAGCCCACTCGTGGCATGTTGGAGGAAAATCTCGCCTATGCAGAAGGTGCTGATGTGGCAGTCGCTTTCTCCACCGGTATGGCCGCTGTTTCAGCGGCGTTTGGAATATCGGTTGCAACAGGGGACGAGATCATTTGTCATCAGGCCATGTACGGTTGCACGTATAGCCTTCTGGCCAATTGGTACCCGCGCTACAAGATTCCTGTCCACTATGCGGACCTGACTAATCCAGAGAATCTATCTCCCCTCATCAACTCCAATACCCGGGTTGTCTATTTCGAGACTCCGGTCAATCCCAATCTTGATCTCATTGACATACGGGCGATTCGGAATGTCCTGGACAATTTCAACCGGGACCGTCCCTCCGATCGGAAGATCCTCATCATCATTGACAACACCTTTGCCACTCCCTATTGTCAGCGCCCCCTCCAGTTTGGGGCTGACATGGTCGTCTACAGCCTGACCAAGAATATTGGCGGATTTGGCACAGACATGGGTGGAGCCGTTGTCACCTCATCTCAGTTTACCAATCATTTGATGCTTTATCGGAAGGACTTTGGCGGCGTTCTCTCTTCGAAAAGTGCCTGGGCAATCTTGGTCTACGGTCTGCCTACGCTTGCAACCCGTGTGATTAACCAGCAGAAAACAGCCCTAAGAGTCTCGGAATACCTGGAAAATCACCCCAAGGTAGCCATGGTCCGGTATCCCGGCCTGGCGAGTTTTCCCCAAGCGGAACTGGCCCGCCAGCAAATGACCAACTACGATGGGAAGTTCTCTCCAGGAAGCATCATTTACTTTGTTCTGAAAGAAGAAGAGAACAAAGAGAACGAAGCTGCGGAACAATTCATCGACTACATCGCCGACCACTCCTACACCATTACCCTGGCAGTGAGTCTGGGACAGATCAAGACCTTGATTGAAAACCCCTTCTCTATGACTCATGCTGCCCTGCCCCCGGAACTCAAGAAAGACAAGGGCATCGAACCGGGAGGCATCCGGTTATCCATCGGCCTGGAAGATTGGCACGACATTATCGAAGACTTGGGGCATGCCCTAGATCAGGTTTGAGGCGTTAGAATGAGTGAAATTGCGGTTTTGCTGGAGGGCCGAATTCCATGAGGCCGCGTCACAATTCCAATGATTCTTCGGCCTCGCGGAGCTCGGCCCTCCAAGAGAATGAGCCTTAATGTAAGGTAGAGTAGTGTGCACGCCACCTGTTCGAAATTCGTTACAGGGGCAGATAATCCGCGTATTCGGGATACCACATGGCCGAGGCCACCACACGTTCGATCTGGTCATCCCGATAAGCCCGGCCAATTCCGCTGTTCCGGGCCTCCTTTACGACTCGACAGGCGATTTGCCTGGAAGCACTTCGCAACATGGAAGCATTTGGATAAATTGCTCCTTGCTCGAGCAGATCAGCAGGTACTCCTTCAGCTAGGGCTTGCGCGGCAACCAGGAACATTTCATCGGTAACTTCCCGGGCTGCACTGGCCATCACTCCCAAGCCGACTCCCGGGAAAATGAACACGTTGTTGGCTTGACCAATCAAGCGGGTCTTCCCTTCATGGGATACCGGCAAGAACGGGCTACCCGTAGCAATCACCGCTCTCCCTTCAGTCCAACGCAACAAGTCTGCAGGGTGAGCCTCAGTCTTGGAGGTTGGATTGGAGAGAGGGAAGACAATCGGTATCGGGGTATACTGAGCCATCTCTCGAATCGCCCCTTCCGTAAAGCTTCCGGGCGTGCCGCTAGTCCCGATGAGGAAACTCGGCTTCACGTGGCGGATGACCTGCTCCAGGTTGAAGCGATCGGCACTGGGAAATCCGTAGCTGGCCATATCGCTGCTACTCAAAGCAAACTGTGTCTTGTCCTGGTCAAGAACAGACCTCCCTTCAAACACAAGGCCCCGTGAGTCTAGCATGGCGATGGATCGATGGATCAGCTCCTGGCTAGCCCCTTCTCGTTCCATGGCCAGAGCCAGTAAACGTGCGATTCCGATCCCAGCAGCACCCGCACCCAGGAAGACAAATCGTTGCTGCGACAGGGGCTGCTTCAGGATCCGCTGAGCCGCCAGAATGCCACCCAGCACAACTCCTCCAGTCCCTTGAATATCATCATTGAAACTCGTGATCCGATGACGATAACGGTCCAGGATGCAAATGGCATTATGCTGTTTGAAATCCTCCCACTGCAAGATGGCATGAGGAAAAACTTCGACCACCCCTTCTACGAAAGCCTCAATGAAGTCGTCATAGGCTGGACCCCGTAGCCTGGGATGGCGATAGCCCACGTAGAGAGGATCCTCGAGGAGTTCCTGATTATTGGTTCCTACATCGAGCGAGATGGGCAAGGTCCTTGCCGGATGAATGCCCGCCCCGGCTATATATAAAGAGAGCTTGCCAATCGGAATACCCATTCCACCTGCCCCTTGATCTCCCAGTCCGAGGATTCGTTCATTATCGGTCACGACGATCAACCGAACCTGGTCTTGGCGTGAATTGCTGAGTAGTTGAGGAATCCGGTTGATGTCATCCGGAGTAATCCACAGACCTCGAGGGCGGCGCAGGATATGACTGAATCTCTGGCAAGCTCTCCCCACAGTCGGCGTGTAGACGATGGGCATAAACTCATCCAGATTCTCAACCAGGAGGCGGTAAAAGAGAGTCTCATTGCGGTCCTGCAGGGCAACCAACCCGATGTACTTTTCCAGATCGTCACTCTTGTCCCGAACGTGTTCCAGTTCTAATCCAATCTGCTCCTCGATAGTCGCAACCCGAGGGGGCAGAAGACCACGAAGGCCGAATTGGTCCCTCTCTTCTTCGGTAAACGCCGTGTCCTTATTGAGCAGAGGCAGTTCAAGCAACTCGGCTCCCCGATAG
>DATKMG010000201.1:0-2402 GCA_035541995.1 Terriglobia bacterium | reverse complement strand
CAAAATACCATCCCGTAGTCCAGAATATCTTAAGACCCATGCAGAACTAGAAATGCCCGCCGACAAGATGATTTCCAGGGCTTCTTTCAGTTTCTGCGTTGAACTTCTAGAGATTGAAAGTAGTTTTAATGAGGTCATTGGTGATCCGAGGAATATCTTGGCCACTTTCAGTGAATCTACCTCCCCATCAGGCTTCAATGCCCGGTTGAAATCCGGCATTTCACAGTCGAGGGAATCGGACACCACGCGGTTCACGGCGACTGGGACGTGGATCTGGTTGGCGGCTGAGACAATCTGGTAGCTTTCCATGTCGACTGCGTTTGCACCGGTGGCGGCCAACTGGAGCTTCTCAGATTTCGAGGTGGCCACCCGTGGAGAGATGATCCCGACGATTGACCGGCAACCAATGCCCTTGGAGTTCAGCAGTCGCATAATTTCCCCGGTCAGATCTGTGGAACAAGAAACACGTGGCTGGTTCTTGTCGGTAGAAAGGCATTCGGAATAGGAGACAACAACGTTTTCGCCGATCGACGCATCCAGGCTCCCACACAGGCCGACAATGAAAATGGCGTCAGGATGCCCCGTCACGACGCTCTGGGGTTGCTGAACTGAATTTCCCAATCCCAAGGCTGCCCCGACGCCAGCCTCAGCCTTCCTGGGACCAACTCCCGTGACGAACAGGGAGACATTATTGGAACCAATTTGCCCCGACCATGCGGCCAGTTGCCCTGGGAGCTTTTGAACCGGATTCATCAACCGTTCCACGGTTCGTCCTTCCGAAGGGGTTGCCGCAAACACATAAACGCGACTCAACGGGTTTCCTTTCCAGTCGGGACGCTTCTCGCTCCGTGGAAGATTAGCAAACCACACCAGCACTATGAGAATCAAAAGTAGAGCAAGAATCCATGCTTTGTGCCGAAGTAGTCTGTCAATTACATTGCTCATTCAGTCTGAAATGTACTCTACCTCTATGAAGCATTGAAATCCATGCCGTACTGGTTATTTCACCAGAATAGGGTACTGATCCCATGCCGAGTCGAGTTTCCGGATTCGCAGCAGGTATTTCCCAGGGGGCAATTGTGAGGTGTTGAGGCTAGTCTCAAAACCCGTAATGTGGTGTCGGGTTTTGGCTTCCCCCTTAGCTTCAAGGACAGTCACTTCTCCCCCCCGTTTGACCTGCAACTCGTACCGTCCATCATCACTTCCGATGGGAAGGTAAATAGACAAATCCAAGGACCCTCTTGGCAGTGTCAGAGGTTCGTTCTTTGTCTTGTTATTTTCCGCTCCCCGTGTTACCCCCAGGTTCCTCAAGTCCAACAATGCCGCTTGAACCGGGGCAACTGATGATCCTTGCTGGATCGAGGTATTGCCTGGCTCTGTGCTGAGAGGGGGACTCTTCTGAGCAATTGTGACATCCCTTTTGGGAAAACTTCTCCTTTGAGTACCGAACCATACAGCCAGCCCTGTCGACGCAATGAGCACAGCACACAGAGCAAGAATCGCAACTCTCTTTCGGAACCGTGCCCTCTGCAAGAGGCTATAGTATTCCCCGAAGCAAGGCGAACAGCAGGTCATGTGGTCCAACCACTTCTCTCTTTCAGGGAGTGACAGCCGAAGCGAATCCAGGGCCATCGTCCTCAAAGTTCCCGAATCGGGACACCCAACCCGTTCAGGGTTCGGAAAGTGGGTGAGAAAGATCCGCTTGCCTGCAGCCAGTAGCTCTTTCTCCTCTTTCCGCGACATCAAATCAGACGGATTTGTTTCCGGCATATTCTCAGCCTCGTCTGCCCAACGGCACTCCTGCTTTTAAAATGGCCTTCTTGAGGATACGATCTCTGGCTTTGGCCATTCCATACTTAAACAAGCCGGTAGCGTTATTGACATTCGTTCCCAGCTCGTGAGCGATTCTCTTCCAGCTACGTCCGCCAGCCCTCAATAGGAAAATGCGCTTCGTGCGAACGTCCATGTAGCACATGACTTGACTGATAAGAAGGTCACGATTTGAATCGGAGAGCCGCTTCTCCTCGGCTGCACGCTGCTTATGCTGCATCAAATCCTGCGCGTCGACGAATTGGATCAGTTTTTCCTTGATGACTCTCTTGGAGAGCTTTCGGGAGAATGCCCAGTGGAGGTAAGCGTCGAGGTTTCGAATGGCACCCCTATGGCCGTTTCGATGGATGACATTGGAAACGGCAAAGACCGCCGATTCGAAGATTTCGGATGCCCATGAGCCGTCGTGAAGTTCTCGCACTGTCTGGGAATAGGCTCGCGGCCAAAGGCGATACGCCGCCCCAAGAAGATCCTGTTCGATGACCCTTCCTTTCCGGTCTCTCTCCGGCATCCAGAAAGGAGGCGGCAATCTATATGGTTCTCCCATTAAGTCTTATCCGAAAAATTCATCT
>DATKMG010000200.1:0-9226 GCA_035541995.1 Terriglobia bacterium | reverse complement strand
CGTTACAACCCCAAAAGGCACCTTATACAAGATACAAGGGCTCTATATAGGGTTCTTGCATAAGGCGCATAGGATAATTAAATGCCTGGATGCTTGTCTATCACGATGCGGTTAAATTTGTGTGAATAAATTGTGTCTTTCCGGTTGGGCCTGAGAGACATGGGATTGGGGGGCCTTTTCTCTCTTGGCTGCTTCGTAGCATGCTTACTCGATAAATCGAGGGGCTAATGGGAAGCACAGGAGGGAAAGTGCTTCGGTGTCAGATGATGCCGCTCAATTAAGCGAAGATTGATGGCAAACGAGTTTACATGAAAGTGCCCCATGACTCTTTCAAGGTCACCACTGCGGATGAAAATGGCGGTCTTGGGGGTAGCGTGGGAGCCGATCATGGGACCGCTGTCCCCCGAGCGGCGACCGTTCAGGTTAAGACTATCGCCGCCCGGAGGGCGGCTCCCACATTCAAGGCCGCATTTTCATGAAAGTCCGCTTAACTTGGCTCGTTTAATGACAGTCTCTTTTTTTGCCCGGATGAATTGATGCTGCGAATTGCATCCGGGCAACCTTGAGGGATTTAAAACATAGAAAATGAACTACTCTTCTATCCCGATTTTCCAGGCGGTATCACTGATTATTCCCAGCGAGACTTGGGAAAGCAGGCTCCAGCCATTCAGCAACCAGGCCGACACTTCACCGGTCACGCTGTTGTGCCACAGGATATCCATCTTGCCATCGGTATTGTAGTCACCGGCTCCGACGATCTTCCACTCCGCTCCCCGGCTGGGCCAGTAGCCCGCCGCCACCGGCGCGGAACCTCCATTCATGCTCCAGACCATGCTGACACCAGACTTGCGGTCTTGCCAGACCAGATCGAGTAAGCCATCTCCGCCGATATCGGTAACAGCGGCCAGTCGCCACTCAGAACCCATGGGGGAGAGCCAGACTGCATTCTTGAGTGTGGTGCCATCGAGGAGCCAGACGACCGTGAGGCCGCTGGAGTCGTTGCGCCAGAATAGATCGGGCTTGCCGTCCCCGTCGAAGTCGCCAGCCCCGGCGATTTTCCAGTCCGGTCCCATATTAAGCATGAAAGTGGCGCCGATGGGTAAGCCCCCTCCATTCATAAACCAGACCATCACTCCCCCGTTGGAATCATCTTCCCAGACAATGTCGGTCCAGCCATCGCCATTGAAATCGGCAAAACAGACGGGCTTCCAGTTTGGGCCCAGGTCAGCAAACCAGAGGCCACCGAGGAATGATGTTCCATTCATCAGCCACACAACATTCGCGTACGTGGTAGAGTTACGCCAGAAAATATCGGACTTTCCGTCTCCATTGAAGTCGTCCTGCACGCCGGAACCGGCCGCGTAGACGAATAGACCTCCCCCGTCGAGTCCCGCATAAATCAAATTGCCATGGCGGCTGATGGCCAAGGCATGAACATGAAACACGGTTAATCCTGAATCGACCTGAAACCAGGTCCTTCCCCCATCACTGCTCTTGTACAGGTAGCCAAAAGCCCCTGCATAAATGGTACTCGGGTTTTTCGGGTCAAGGGCCAGGGCCAGTATGAATACGTTTGCCGTTCCACCGTAAACCACTGACCAGTTCCCTCCCCCATCGATGCTCTTGAAGACGACGCCCTGGGACCCAACGGTAGCCCCCGTATAAATCGTAGATGGAGTATATGGATCCACGGCCAAGGCCTTTACGCTTGCACCTTCCAGTCCAGTATTTACAGCAGACCAGTTCCTAGCTCCATCAATGCTCTTAAACACGCCACCGTCAGTGCCTGCATAAATTGTAGAGGGGGATTGGGGGTCAATGGTCATGGCTGCCACGTTGGAACTGGTCACTCCCGTATTTGCCAAGGACCAGCTGTCTCCTCCATTGCTGCTCTTAAACACGCCGCCATCGGTCCCCGCATAAAGTGTGGACGGGGTTTGGGGGTCAATGGCCAGGGCCGCCACATTTAAACTCGTCAATCCGGTATTCACAGCAGACCAGGTCCCACCACCATCGATGCTCTTAAACACACCGCCGCCAGGCGATGTACCGGCATAGATCGTGGCGGAGGTCTGTGGATCCACGGCCAAGGCCATTACGCTTGAACTGGTAAGTGCGAGGTTAGATGCCGACCAGTTCATCCCCCCATCGATGCTCTTATAGATATCTCCGCCATCAGTACCCGCATAAAGAGTGGTTGGGTTTTGCGGATCGATGGCTATGGCCAGTATCACTCCGTGCTCCGGGTCGAGGTTCACCACTTGTGCCATCGCCAGGTTCAAACCACCCCCAATGAGTACCAGCAATGCAGCAAAAGCCAACAATAGGGATAATTTCCCACCAGAATTCCGGCTGTTCTTCATGGCTCTCTCTCCTCTCAGTCAGACAACTACGATTTAAAAGCGCTTCCTTTCAAACTTGACCACCAGTCCGCTGGTGCTCAAAGAACGACTCTTTGGTGTTGCCGAGGGTACCAGTCGCAGTTAACTAGAATGAGTGGACTGCTGTCAAGCGCGGTTCGGTTAAATCTTCATGAAATCTCTGTGCCATATCAAGAGGTTAAACAAAAGCCGCGGATCCTGGATGGATGGCCTGATTGAAAGGTGTTTTCAAGCGCTATTTCTAGCTAGCGGGCCCAGACCCAGCGTTGGCCGGGGGGCATGCCGAGGCCTTGCCGAAAAGAGAAATGGGGCAGCCATTTCCCGATGCGGTCCAGATTATTGGGCGAGAACTGGATGCCCTGTCACTTGGGAGGGTCCCCAACTGACGTTATTCTGGCCTCTTCGGGTGCAGAATTAAGACCACACCTAGGCGGGATTTTGGAATCCGAAGAGATTTGACTCTGGCTTTTTCAGCCATTCTGCCAAGCATTGAGCCTTGGAATCTTTGACAGAAAGGGTGGGGTTCGAAATAGGCCAATCGATACCAATATCAGGGTCATCCCAGCGGATCCCGGATTCACCCTGCGGATTGTAGATTTGTGTACACCTGTATTGGATTTCTGCAAAGGCAGACAGTGCGCAGAAGCCGCGTGCAAAACCCGCAGGAGCATAGACTTGTTTCTTGTCTTGCGCTGAAACCTCCAGGCCAAACCATTTTCCCAGCGTAGGGGACTCTTTCCTAATATCGACCGCTACCAGGAAGGCAGTACCGTAGGTGACTCTCATTAATTTGGCCACGGGGGGGCGATATTGAAAGTGCAGACCACGCAGAACCCCTTTATCCGAGCGGGAATGATTGTCTTGGGGCCATTCATTGGGCAATCCCAGTTCTCTGAATTGATCCGCCCTGTAAACTTCCATGAAAAAACCTCTTTCATCCTCAAAAACTTCCGGAACGATCACAACGACTCCATTCAAATGGGTTGATTCAATCTGGATTCGCAATGGTTTCTTCCCTTACATCTTGAATTGATCCTGCAGTCACAGTGTCTGCTCTTGCCAGAGTGTTCAAACCAAGCACAAACCGGTCTCTGGAATCTTCAGGCACGCATTTCACATTGGAGGTAGTCCATTCCAAGCAGCGGCAAATCTCCACGTCTTCCATAGTGCGGTAGGACCGGCCGCATTAAAGACAATCCATTACGCCTGCAGAGTACCCGCCAACAGCATCACAGAGACAATGAGTTTCAATTTTATCTTTAGACTGGCTCTTAACATAGCCTTGCTCCCAAGTAACCAGGACAGCGATTAGGAATTCGAATGCATCGCAGTAGAAGCCGCCCTTAACATCCCTCGTTTTCTGGTACCCACTTAAGAAGGCTCTGAACCTATTGTCTGCAAATCGTCGCCAATTTAGCTGCGACATATTGAAAATCAATGAAATTACCATTAAATTTCCATTAACTAATAGTAGATCGGTTTCCGCTATGTGCGGGTAACCCATGTAAGGTCAGCTTTGTTTCTCGACAAGCATTGATAATACGATAGCGGTTTCGAGAGCATAGAAGAGCGGTGACAATAGGCTCCAAGGGAGAATGATCTGCCATAGAATTAAAGTGCCGGTTTTTTAGCGGATGATTTTGTCTGTGCCTCTTAAGATCCGCAGGATGGGGAGCGGTTCTATCAGGAACTGGGGGAGCCGACTGCGGCAGTTTCGCTTGGAAGTGGCAGCAGATAAGACGGAAATCATCCCCTTTGACAAGCCAGAACGCAGGCAAGATTCAGGCAGCTTCGATTTTCATGGTTTTGAGTTTCGCTGGGACAGGCACCGCAGGGGCAAGAGCCGGATGCGGCGGCGAAGTTCCCGAGTGTCCCTCCTGCGCTCTTTATGGGAACGACCGGGATGGAGACAACCTGGCCATCGCCGTGGATGAGCCTTACAAGTACAAGTGTTGGGCGGGCTGCACGAAGAAAATGATCCGCGAGGCGCTTGGTATCCCTATTCGAACCTGCTAACGCGATTCCGAGAGGGTCAGTCTCATGCCAAGTTCACAGCCTGATTTTTTCCGCCTAAATCTCCCCCAGCGTGCCTTGAGACGGCTTCAAGAGGTCGGCATTTATTGCCGTTCTGAGGTTAGTCTCGAATATCAAGGCTCTCAGCGGAACTATGTGATCCGTGGGATTGAATCGGGTGGGGCAATCCGGGAAATCGGCCACTACGCAACATTTTGCGGTCCAGATGGAGAACCTTTGCAGCCTCTTCATCCTGTTGACTCCCTAGGGAGCCAACGGCGTGCATGCCATCGTCGTCGCCCGGACTCTGGTCAAGGTGGAGATGTTCCGCTTTGGCCGGACCTACCAGTTGCTGATTACGAAGCATCAGCCCTCAGAAGTCCAGGAGGGTCGGCGGCCAGCACTCCTAACTGAAGAGATCTTCCGAGGCTCTGACGGCTTTCTGAGCTTGGAGCTTTACGGCAAAGACAAAAATCAGGCAGGAACCATCATTCCGGATTTCTACGCGCGGGCCGGTGAAAAGTTGTTAATCCCGGAACAATTCCATGCGGCTGCGCAGGCCATAACTTTGGTAAGTAGCTGCATCGCATGCGTCCATTCTCATTATCTGGGTCCTTTTGTTCCTTCTCCGGAGCCGTAATCCCGCCTCTCCTTCCCACCTCAGAAGTTCCCAGCGGATCATTGAAATTGAAATGGAGGGCCGCTGGGAACTCCCACCTCGGAATCATTCATAAAATAGTTTGATGTTGTTGTCCCGTCGAAGTAGAAATCCAGGCTAATCCGGGGTCCGGATCCGTAAACTGGTTTCCGACACAGTGACGATACCTCCAGCACGAAGATCAGCTTCACACGTGCTAAGAATACGCAAACTGACTGCGGCCTGCTGCCGTGCCGGTATGTTGACCAATCGAATAATCCCATGGTGAGGTTTTCTTTGGAGAACGGCCAATTCGCCAAAGTCCTTGTCCAGGGTCACGAGAATGCGTTCTTCCTTTTGCGCGAATTCGAGGATTTCCTCATCGCCCGGGTCCACAGGCCAATCTGCGACAGCTACTACGTCATGTCCGGCTACCTCCAGCGCAGCGCGAGATTTGCCCCACACACAGGAATCCAGCAACAATCTCAAGGGGTTGTCTCCAGGAGAAGGGGCTCGATTCTTTCATGTCCGACAAGTCTGCGAGCGTAGACCAGGCAAGCCTGGATGTCTTCCTTTTCCAACCACGGATACCCTTCCAGTATGGTTTCCGGGGCATCTCCCGAAGCCAACATCCCCAAAACATGCTCGACTGCCAAGCGATGCCCTCGAACGATCGGTTTGCCTCCAAAAATCTTTGGGTTGTAAACGATTCTTCCTAACAGGCTCTCTTCATCCATGGGCTTGCGACTCCAGTTCAAAGGATGCATTAATTTCTGATTCTAGCACGAACCGAAGCTAATAGAAGCCTCTGACTAGCCGCTAAATAGTCATCCCCCTTATTGATTGGTGGGGGCATTCCATGATGGCGGAACAAGAGACACGCCTCTCTTGGCCCTGAAGCAGTACAAGCAGTAATGATAAAGGCGTTCTCTCGTCGGGATGATTCACCGGAGGTCCTGGATGGCCAATAGATGCAATTTGCCAGGTTTTTCTTCTCAAGGTACTCTCCTGCTCGTGTTAGTCCGCACTAGAACAAGCTTGGACCTGGAGAATTGAGATGAACAAACCCATTGAACAAATCCTGGAAGAATTGAACCGCTTGGGATACCAGCCAGCATCGTTTGAGAGCAACTCCAGCAACGATGGCATTCTTCTGCATGTGGAGGAATGGCAGTCTCAGCCAGACATCTGCAAATTTTCGGAGATTGGCCCGGGGGGAAGGGTTTCAATGCTGTATGAAGCCCAGGATCTTCTGTCGGCATTGAAATCCATTGAGCCGAGAGAATCCTGTTATGCAGAACTCCTGGGTCGTCTTGCGGATCTTTCGCCCGCCCCACCGATCCAAGTAGTCTCCTCTGATGGGAAGGTCGAAACCGACAGCTTCCCAGGCTCAATCCAAGAATAGGGCATTCACGGATTGGACTGAAGCTGGTCTTGTATCTCCCTCGCCACATTGAGGAGTTTCTTAATCTGTGCGAGCGCCATGCCACCGTCACCCATCGTTTCCGGGCCAGAACTGCAAGCGAAAGGAATGACTAGACTCAGGATGCCAACTCCAAGATAACGGGTTAGAAAGGGCGGTTTCGTTCTATCGGGGTGTCCTCGTGCTCATTGAGGGGAGTTTGAGAGCAATTGACCCCTTTTTTGCCGAGGGGTTCCAAACAAGAATTTCATCCAGTGGATATAAATCACGCGGGTTATGGGAAAACAATGCGAAAGTGATCATGAAAGCGGGGCAGTATTGGCTCTGAATTCCAGCTCAGGCTTACAATTATATGTGTCCATGAATGTGTCCACGAGGAAGAAAATGCGTGTTTCAGAAGTATCTAAGTTAATGAAATTAAATGGTAGGCCTGGAGGGAATCGAACCCCCGACCAACGGTTTAGGAAACCGCTGCTCTATCCTTCTGAGCTACAGGCCCACGGCTTTGGTATGAAGCACTTACGGAATCTTCAGAACCCACGGTTTTGGCTGGTACCACTTCTAGTGCCACTGCTGCAGGATAAACCAGGACGTTCACTGCGTTCTTGAGATAGTCCGGTGCCAAGTGAGCGTACCGCTCTGTGACCTCCAAACTGCTGTGTCCCAAGAGCTTGCTTACCGTGTACAAGTCGATCCCCCTCATCACCAATCGGCTGGCAAAAGTATGGCGCAAATCATGCCATCGAAAGGAATCAATCCCGGCTTGCCGCAGATACTTAACCCATTCGGTGTGCTTGATGCCGTTCTTGAATCCCTCGCCGGGGTTCCGCCATAGAACACATAGGAATTATGGATCATTCGAGGAAGGCTTTGCAAGATCTGAGTCCCTACATCATTCATCGCGATTTCACGACCTTCGCCGGATTTGCTTTCCTTGACAGTGATCATCCTCTGTCGGAAATCTACGTCCGACCTACCTTTCTTGAAGTGCAGACAAATCTTAAACGGCGTATCAATTTTTTGGACCAATGACAAGATTGCGTGGCAGGACGCGCAAGCCGTTGAATCTTGTCCAAAGGTCAGAAAGACACGATGGGACATCGAATGAAGTTGCCATATAGAAACATCGTTTCCATGGGTTTCTAAATCACCGCGCGAGCCCTCAAAGTTCGCGTGTGGAAGATGCTATAATAACGCGCCGGAGCGAAGAAGGGCACGAAGCCTGATCGAACCTCTGCCGGCGCTGAAGTTGGGAAACACCGATTGGATCCGATGAAACGGCGCGAGTTCTTGATCCTATTGATGGCCGCGGGAGCGATACTCTCGAGGGGGGAAGCCCTAGCCTCACCCATCCACTTCACTTACCGTCCGATTGATTTCCAGCTCGATAGCTGCGAAACGCCGGAGCGTCACGCTCCGGAGACGATGGCCGGCGGGGTTGGCCTGTTTGATTACAACAACGACGGCCATCTCGACATTTTTTTCGCGAATGGGGCTGACATTCATTCCCTGATCAAAACTTCGCCCAAATATTCGAATCGGCTCTTCGAAAACGATGGCAGAGGGAATTTCAGGGACGTTACCGAGAAAGCGGGGCTTACCGGCGCCGGCTTCTCGAACGGCGTCGCCGTTGGCGATTACGACAACGACGGGTATTTGGATCTCTTCGTCGGCGGCGTTCACGCGAACCATCTCTATCACAATAACGGGAACGGCACATTCACGGATGTCACGGAGAAAGCGGGCCTGGTCACCCGCGATTCAGAGTTTGGTCCGCTATGGTCAGTGGGCGGAGCCTGGCTCGATGTCAACAACGACGGCTTGCTCGATTTGTTCGTCCTCAACTACTTGGCCTGGGATGTTAAAACCGAGCCCCCGTGCTATATGCAGCCCGGCGTCCGCGACTATTGCCATCCAAGGTTTTACAAGACGACGCCCAACCAACTCTTCCTCAACAACGGCGACGGAACGTTCCGCGACGTTTCCGCGGAATGGGGACTTCGCGCGCATCCGGGAAAAGGCATGGGCGTGGGCGTCGCGGATTACGATCTCGATGGCTGGGTGGATTTATTCGTGACGAACGACACGATGTGTAACTGGCTGTTCCATAACAAGGGCGGCGGAAAATTCGAGGAGGTGGCTTTCGAAGCGGGCGTCGCGCTGACGGACAACGGCCAATTCATCTCGGGGATGGGCGTGGACTTCGGCGATATTAATAACGACGGCTTGCCGGGTATCGCTTTCGTCGCACTCAATTATCAGACTTTTCCGCTGTTTCGCAATTTAGGCGGAGGCGTGTTCCAAGACGTGACGGTTTCGAGCGGCATGGATCGCCTGAGCCTGCCGATGGCAGGCTACTCGCCAACGCTCGCCGATTTCGACGACGACGGTTGGAAGGACTTGTTCGTCACGCGAGGACACGTCGAGGGGGTCTCAAGGCCCGACATGCAGATGGACCAGCACAATACGGTGTTCCAGAATCTGGGGGGATTCAAATTCCGGGCGCTCACCGCGGAAGCTGGCCTTGCCGCGCAGCCGCCCAAACGGCACCGTGGATCGGCGGTGGGTGATCTCAACGGCGATGGAAAGCTCGACGTCGTGACGAGCGCTCTCAGCGCGCCGGCGGAAATCTGGATCAACGACAGCCCCGGCAACAATCACTGGCTGGCTTTCAAGCTTCAAGGAACCAAAAGCAATCGCGACGGCATCGGCGCAAGAATCAAAGTCGTGACAGGCACGTTGACACAACACAATCAGGTTACTTTTGCGAAA
>DATKMG010000199.1:0-4878 GCA_035541995.1 Terriglobia bacterium | reverse complement strand
ATCTTCAACCGATTTAACCAGGAGTGGAAAAACCGCACCCTCAAGAATTTTACACATGCAGCTTGACATTACCACCATGGGATAGCGGGTTGACGCAATTTAGTGATTTGGCGTATAATAACGTGTTTTCTGTATTGAGATTAGATTCACAGATAAAGGATCCCGACTGATGAAAGCTAACATTCACCCTAAGTACTTGGAGGTTACGGTTTCCTGTGCGTGTGGCGAGACCTTCAAGACCCGGTCCACAAAGGGAGAT
Organism: Terriglobia bacterium; assembly: GCA_035541995.1. Taxonomy (GTDB): domain Bacteria; phylum Acidobacteriota; class Terriglobia; order Versatilivoradales; family Versatilivoraceae; genus DATKMG01. The sequence goes on along the minus strand of DATKMG010000199.1, from coordinate 4,619 downwards.
ATTCGTTTGGAGATCTGCTCCAAGTGCCACCCTTTCTTTACTGGGAAACAGAAACTGGTCGACACTGCGGGCCGGATTGAGCGGTTCCAAAGAAAATACTCAAGTAAGTCCTAACAGGTTGAGGGGGTCAGAACATACCAATGATCCTGATCTTCGAGCTGGCAAGCGAACATCGCTCGTTGCTCATGATGACCTAAGCGAAGCGCAAATCTTATGGCATTCAAACCCGTTTCTGCATTGATATCAGCTGTAATTCGGTTCACCATCTTTCTCTTGAAGACGGACGAAGATGTCCTGGTTGGTGGTCAGGCCGTGTTCGAGGGCGTCATGATGCGTTTGCCGAAGGCCTATTCGGTCGCAGTAAGGAAGCCCGACGGATCTGTGGCTGTGAAGAAAGATCACTTGGGATCACTGGCTGAGAGGCACAAGATCTGGGGGTTGCCGGTAATCCGGGGGGCTGCGACCTTAGGACAAGCGTTCATTTTGGGAATGCGAGCCTTGAAATTCTCGACTGATCAAGCCTTAGCAGGGCTCAGGGCCGAGAATGCTGAACAGAAAGGTGAAGCCCCTGTAAAGAATAGCGAAGTGGGCTCATGGGCAATGGCTCTGAATATCTTCCTGGCCTTAGTTTTCTTCATATTTATATTCAAATACTTACCTTTGCTGGCTGCCAGTTACCTTGCTGCCTTGTATCCCATAGCGAACCATCATTTCGTGTTTAGCTTAATTGATGGCGTATTCCGCCTGTTACTATTCCTCCTTTACCTCTCTGCCATTTCTCTCGTTGGAGATATTCGCCGGGTTTTCGAATACCATGGAGCCGAACACAAGGTGGTTTTCACTTACGAGGCACGTCAAGTGTTGTCGGTGGAAAATGCGCGGAAGCAACCCAGGTTGCACCCGCGATGCGGAACGAGCTTTCTCTTGGTGGTCATGATCTTGAGCGTGCTGGTCTATGCTCTCATTCCCTTCAACACCTTTTCACTGAAACTGCTTTCCAGGATCGCTCTGATCCCCCTGCTCGCAGGTTTTTCTTATGAGATCATTCGCTTCGGGGCGCGAGGGAGGGTCAGGTTGCTGGGATGGATGACGAAGCCTGGACTCTGGTTACAGCTAATCACCACCAGGGAGCCTAAGGATGAACAATTGGAAATCGCTATTCGGGCGCTGGACGAGACCCTGTTGCTAGAAAAAATTGAAGGGCATCTTGCCGTGACATAAATGTTCGATAAGTTGGAACAGCTTGAATCAAAGTACGAGGAACTGACCCGGCTCATCAGTGATCCTGGCGTCATTGCAGAACCCGCCAAGTATCAGAAGCATGCCAAGGCGCACAGTGACCTGACCCCGGTTATTGAAAAATACCGAGAATACAAAATCGTGAAATTGGCAATTTCCGATACTCGGCAGATGGTTCATGACTCCAGCCTTGAAGAAGACCTGCGACAGTTGGCTCAGGAAGAACTGGCACAATTGGAGGATCGTTTCAGGAAATACGAGGAGGAATTAAAGGTTCTCCTTCTCCCCAAAGATCCCAACGATGAAAAGAACGTGTTGTTGGAGATCCGAGCTGGGACCGGTGGTGACGAAGCCACACTTTTTTCTCAGGAAATCTTCCGGATGTATTCCCGCTATGCTGATTCTCAAGGTTGGAGGATTGAAGTAATTTCTTCCAGCCTTTCAGGAGTTGGGGGGCTAAAGGAAATTATCGCGATTGTTGAAGGGAGGAATGTATACAGTCGACTCAAGTACGAAAGCGGAGTACACCGAGTCCAACGTGTGCCGGCTACTGAAGCCAATGGTCGGGTGCACACATCAGCCGTGACTGTGGCCGTACTTCCCGAGGCTGACGATGTTGAAGTAGAAATTAATGAAAAGGACTTGAGGATAGATACCTTTTGTTCCTCCGGCCCTGGCGGCCAGTCTGTCAATACCACCTATTCTGCCGTCCGGATAACTCATCTGCCGACCGGGTTGGTTGTCTCCTGCCAGGATGAAAAGTCTCAAATCAAGAACCGGGCCAAGGCGTTGCGCGTATTGCGCTCCAGACTTTACGAGATGAAGCGCGAGGAACAGCAGAAGAGCATCGCTCAGGATCGTAAGTCCCAGGTGGGTACGGGAGATAGAAGTGAGAAGATCCGGACCTACAATTTCCCCCAAAACCGGATGACTGACCATCGCATCGGGTTGACACTCCATCAATTGGATTCCATTATGGATGGAAATATCGGTGGCGTCATTGACGCTCTGGTCACTCATTTTCATGCCGAAAGACTCAAGGACGAATTGTCGGTAGAGCCTGTTTCCAGGGTCGATCCCGCCGAATAGCCGGGCAGTTGTCGCAGGGGATTCACTCCATGAAGATCCATGAAGCCCTGGCCCGCGCGACCTCTCTTTTGGAAGAGGCTGCCTGCCCTCATCCTCGGATGGATGCGGAATTCCTGTTACGACACAGTTTGGAGGTCACGCGCAGTTTCTTAGTCGCACACTCACTTGATGAGTTGGGGCCCTCTAGTGAGGATTCCTTCTTTACCTTAATTCGTAAACGTTCCAAAGGAATGCCCATCCAGTATATCGTGGGCAAGCAGGAATTCTGTGGGTTGGAATTCGAAGTGGACCAATCCGTGCTGATTCCTCGACCTGAGAGCGAATTGCTTGTCGAAGAAGTCTTGAAATCATTGTCTGAGCCAACGACGATACTGGTCGATGTGGGGACCGGTTCCGGATGCATCGCGATTGCCGTGGCGGCAGAGAGACCCGGAGTGAAGGTAGTCGCGATTGATGTCTCTGAGCCCGCTTTGAACTTGGCTCGCCGCAATGCTCGGAAGCTGGGAGTCGCTGGACATATCCAGTTTCTCCAGGGCGACTTACTCGAACCGCTCATATCGGGCTCGATGGACGGGAAAGTTGACTGTGTATGTTCCAACCCACCTTATGTAGCTGAAGGTGGGCTCCTTTCCCTGCAAAGAGAAGTCCGAGATTGGGAACCTCGGATCGCCCTGGCTGCGGGAGAGAATGGACTCCAGATAATCGAACGGCTTGTTCCTCAAGCTTTGGTGTTACTCAAGCCTGGCGGTATTCTGGCCATCGAGATCGGGTACAGCCAGCAGGATCAGGTCACCAGCCTGTTCAAAGCCGGATGGCAGGCCGTCCGCGTCCGCGAGGACCTAAACGGTATTCCGAGAATTGTGGTTGCGAAAAAATCGTCTATCCTGGTTTCCTAAATTTGCCACTGTTAATGCAGGATCATCGTTACAAGGGGGTATCCGAGTGTCGAATTGTGTCTTTTGCCGGATCGTTAAGAAAGAAATCCCAGCCCAAGTCCTCTTTGAGGATGACATCTGCCTGGCTTTTGAAGATATCAACCCGAAGGCGCCCACTCATAGCCTTATCATCACCAAAGCGCATATTGAATCTGTTGAGACTCTCCAGGATCCGGAAGCGCCCGCACTGGGTCACTTGTTTCTTGTGGCGAGGGACTTGGCAAGACAGAAAGGAATCCACCAGACAGGGTACCGCACCGTCATTAACACTGGGCCCCAAGCCGGACAGTCAGTGCATCATATTCATCTGCACTTGATGGGAGGGCGGCGGATGGGTTGGCCCCCCGGTTAGAGCGTTGGGACAAGCAAGTCTGGACCGGGAAATGTCCTTCCCACTTCGAAACGGCAAATCTCAGGGCGGAACAGTTTCTTGGAACTACTACTTACCTCGAGCCAGTAATATAACTCTCCAGCTGTTCGATGGTGAATTCTTGGTCAGAGATGATGGCCTTGACCACGTCCCCAATGGAAATCATACCGACTACTCGTTCCTCATCGACCACGGGTAAGTGCCGGTGGTGCTTTTCGGTCATTAGTGTCATGCATTCACGGACTGTCTGAGACAGTGAGATGCAGTCGACCTTTTCAGTCATAATCTCTTGGACAGTCATTTCCTTTGACGATTTGCCCTTCAGGATGACTTTCCTGGCATAGTCCCGCTCTGAGAAGATGCCTGCCAACTGGCTCCCCTCCATCACTAACACGGCACCAACGTTTTTATCCGCCATCAACTTGAGGGCATCAAACACCGAGGTTCCCGGCGTCACTGACCAGACCTCCCGGCCCTTTGTGTGTAGAAGCTGGTTAACTGTTTTCATAGTATCCTCCCTGAATAGGGTGTGAATAACCACTCCTCTGGGAAAATGCTGCGAGTGAGAATATGGAGACCCCAAATGCAAGTCAACTGGACACTCCAAGTCGACCCGACAATAAGTTGTGGGGATACACTCACCATGTTAAATCTCCTGGACACCAAAAGGCAACCGAAATTGTGACAATTCCCGGTCCGAGCTAAAACAGTCTTTTAGTCCAACCAGCCCATCCTCTAAAGGAAGCCCATCTCCAACAAGATACTGAGTAACTCAACGGACTATCAGAACAACATAGGTATTTAGTCCCTGTTGACAAAAGGCAGGTTCAGCTGACCAATGATCCTCATAGGAGAAGTAGGATCACTGGCATATGAAGATACCTTCCTAACAGTTGACACGATCTAAATTCCTAATTATGGTTCTATACTGAGGTCTGTGGAAAGCATTCGTGATAACAACAACCTTCCTTGAGGCTGGGCAAGGT
>DATKMG010000198.1:0-2867 GCA_035541995.1 Terriglobia bacterium | reverse complement strand
GCCTGCTTCGGCACGAGCCACAGGCCCCCTGAAAGTCCACCCGCAAAACTCGCGGTACTTTGCGGATGGAAGTGGAAGACCTATCTACCTGACGGGAGCTCACACCTGGGCCAACCTGCAGGACATTGGAGTCGCGCCCATCCCGAAGTTTGACTGGACCAAGTACCTCGATATGATGCAGTCGAACAGCCTGAATTTTATGCGACTCTGGCAATGGCTTCAGGCAGAAGGAGCGCCCTGGACCGAAGACAAAATCCTGTTTGATCCACTTCCTTACCTGCGCACAGGCCCGGGCACGGCCCTGGATGGGAAGCCAAAATTCGATCTGAAGAAATTCAACCCGGCTTACTTTGACCGGATGCGCGCCCGTACTATAGACGCCGGCGAGCGGGGAATTTACGTGGCAGTGCAGTTATTTCAGGGCTTCAGCGTGAAGAAGGGTGAGTTTTCGTGTGATCCATGGCCATCGCATCCCTACAATGGCAAAAACAACGTTAATGGGTTCGACGGCGAAAAGGACAAGACCTCGGACCTGGATATGAATCGACCCGATGTGCGGGCCATGCAAGAAGCCTATCTCCACAAGGTCATCGATACCGTGAGTGATCTCGACAACGTTCTTTATGAAGTCATCAATGAAGGGGGAAATAAGGACTGGGATTGGTGGGTGATCGACACGGTCCACCGGTATGAGGCTGGCAAAGGTAAACAACACCCGGTCGGACTAACTGGCTGCAGTAGCGAAAAGCTGGATGAGATGCTGGCCAGTCCAGCCGAATGGGTCTCACCCGGAGTGTGCGATGCAGGTCCCATTTATAAGAGTAATCCGCCAGCATGGAACGAGAAGAAGGTTAGCCTGCTCGACACCGATCACCTGTGGGGCCATGGAGGGACGCCATGGTGGGTTTGGAAAAGCATTTGCCGGGGCCACAATCCCGTGTTGATGGATTCCTGGGAACCCATACCAGGTAGGCCCTGCGGGAACCCCAACTGGTTGTCGCGACCTGGCTATCCGGATCGGAATCTCAATCGCTATGACGACTGGACCTGGGAACCCGTTCGCCTGGCTCTCCGCAACACGCAGGTTTATGCACGGCGCATGGACTTGGCTTCTTCGATTCCTTCGGATGATTTAGCATCGACCCGTTATTGCTTGGCCAATCCAGGCAAGGAATATCTGGTATACCTTCCTGAGGGAGATGAGGTCAGTCTAGATTTATCTGCGGCTACGGGGAGGCTGGCAGCAGAATGGATGCGACCGATCGAAGGTTCGATCGTATCGGGCGGAACTGTCCAGGGGGGAGGAAAACTCGATTTCGCCGTCCCCTTTCCAGGCCCGGCGGTTCTCTTCGTGAGCAGGAGCTGAGTCACTGGAAAAGTCAGATCCACCACAAAGGCACAGAGAACACAGAGTACGAATCAAACGCAGAGACGCAAAGACGCGGAGAGTAAACCTCTACCTTTAGTCTCAAGGTGAATACTGATGATGATAGACCAATAGTTCAAGTGTTTAAAGGGATTCAGGGCCTTTGCGCCATTAGATCCCAAGCCAGGAGCAGCTCTTCGGGCACCCTGCCAAGGATGCCTGTTTTTCAAGACAAATAATCTTCAGAAAAACAATGGGTGCCGCTCTTATAACCCCGAGGACGGTGATTCCGATTTGGATCTCTGTGATCTTTGTGCCTCTGTGGTTGACCTCGATTTATATCGCCCCGGACTAGGAGAGAATCGTCATGCTGAAGACTCTTTCGCGTGCAATCGTCGGATTGACCCTTTGTCTCGCGCCTTTGTGCGCGGAACCCATTAGTCTGCACCCTTCCAATCCCCATTACCTTCTGTTTCATGGTCAACCCACTGTGTTGATCACCTCAGCCGAACATTACGGCGCTGTGGTCAACAAAGATTTCAACTACGTTGCTTACTTCGACACCCTCAAGTCCTACGGGCTGAACTACACTCGCATCTATCCGGGATTTCTATTCGAACCCATGGGGAAATTTGGGAAGGGCAACTCCTTAGGACCGAAACCCTGGAGCATAATTGTCCCTTGGGCGCGAAGTAATGTGCCAGGCTATAACCTTTGCGGTAACAAGTTTGACCTCGACCGATGGGACGTGGATTATTTTGCACGCTTGAAGGATTTCGTCGCCAAAGCTGCGGAGCGGGACATTGTGGTCGAAATCTGTTTCTTCAATTCTCAATATTCAGACACCTGGCCCATTTCGCCTCTTTCTTATGAAAACAACATCCAGGGCGTCGGCAAGTGTGAATGGCAGGATGCTCAAACTCTGAGGTTTCCCGATCTAGTACGTGCAGAAGATAATTACGTACGCAAAATCACCCAAGAAGTCAATTCCTTCGACAATGTCATTCTGGAGATCTGTGATGAGGCCCCCGACATCGGCACGGGCATGGAGGCTGCTGCTCCCTGGGTAGCTCATCTTTTGGAAGTGGTCCGGGATACCGAGAAGTCTCTTCCTCAAAAACATTTGACCGCACAACAAGTGGAAGGAGACGTGGGAGGGATCTTTGATTTCTCGACCAATCCGATCGTCACTTTGATTGTGACACAGTATGTATGGCCGGAGGGGCTCCATATTGGAGGGATGAAGGGGCTCGACTTCCTGTATGGACGCAATAAACCTATCGAGCTGAACGAAACGGCCTACTACCCTTTCTGGTACAAAGGGGACAAGGTTGCAGCCTCCCGGGTGGAAGCCTGGGAGTTTATGGTTGGAGGAGGAGCTGGCTTCAACCACTTGAATGGGGTGTTCACTGTCGAAAACCCCGGTGGAAAAACGTCCGACAACGCTCAGGTACTTGGCGCACTCAAGAATCTGAAAGAGTTTCTACACAGTTTCGACATC
>DATKMG010000197.1:0-16190 GCA_035541995.1 Terriglobia bacterium | reverse complement strand
GATGTCGGCAATCATTTTGTCCAGATCGTAAAGCATCTCCAGCCGGTATTTCCTGACCAGATCCTTATTGTAAGAATAGAGTCTGGCGACAAACCCCCCCAGCGGAGTGATGCCGTTCCGTTCCCCGATTCCCAGGATGCTGGTATCGATATGCGTTGCACCTGCCTCCAGAGCCGTAAAGCTGTTGGCAATGGCACAGCCACTATCGTTGTGACCATGAAATTCGATTCCCGCTTTGATGTGGTGTCTCAATTCAGACACCAGGGCATAAAGCTGCCTGGGAGTAGCGACGCCGACCGTATCGGCCAGACCGACCCGATTCACGCCCATGGCGTCCACCGCCATGTAGACTCGCAGTAGATCCGCTTCTTCGCTGCGAAACGTATCTTCACTGGAGAAGCGGACTTCACACCCGGATCTCTTGATGAACTCAATCACCTCCCGGGCACTCTCGATAATTTGATCGATGTTCTTGCCATGGCTAAATTCCCGCAGGAAAGAAGATGTGCCAAACAGAATATCCACACCGGCAACCCCCGTGTCTACCGCCTTTTTCGCATCTTCCATGTGGCAACGGGTGTGGGTCAGAATCTTGGTTCGCAGTCCGAGACTTGCTATGGTCTGGCAGTCCTTAAAGGATTGGGGAGAGGCCACCGGGGAAGTCAGCTCAATATACTCGACGCCAAACTCATCCAATGCCCGAGCAATCTGGATCTTTTGATCGGGAGTATAGTGGGCGTTGGCAAATTGTTCGCCTTCACGCAAGGTGGAATCAATTATGGAAAACTCTTTGATCGACATGGCAAATTCAATCTCCTTTTGTGTAGGGTGATCGGGAGAAACGGAAAGCCAGAGGTCGGAGGCAAAAACGGTGAGAGCGCACTCTCACCGATTTGAAAATAGACGGGAACTCATTTTCGCAATCGTCAGATAGCGCTCCACCCCAATCGCTTGGGGTGACAGTTGACGGGATAATTCTCCCGCCACCCAACCCGGCGGTGCCTGGCCCGTAGGGTTTCGGCGACGGCCCTTTTCGCTCGGGATCATTGATTCAGGCTCTCTCTCCCGGTCTACTCGTGGCGCGCCGCGCCTCTATCCAGCTTTCAGTCCTTCAAAACCAAACCCAGTATAAAGCAAAGCTCCCCCAAAAGCCACTGGGAATCGGCAAAATCGGTCGAAGGGGGTACCATCAATGCTGTCGAGCCGTAGGAGCCGCCTGGCGAGTCCATGTCCAGGGGGATCTCTGAGCGGACTGAAAAAGTGCTGAGGAGCCGAGGAGCGATCCATCCAAAGCAACCTTTTATTTTTGCGGCAGCTTCGGGAATCAGAAGGATGCAGAGCAAAGAGTGTGGCTTTGCACGGGGCGAAAGCGCTGTCGCCGCTCGAAACAGTCGTGGATGGCTTTGCCGGTGTCCAGTACCTCGTTTGTTAAGAATTCCCGTGCGTTCTTTCGCAGGCGTCAATTCGAGCGAGGGCCCGCTGGAGACTTGCCATTGCACGAACGAAATCAATGTCGGGATTGGAAGTATCGGCCAAGCGCTTCTCAGCACGTGCCTTGGAAGACAAGGCCCTGTTCAGGTCGATCTCATCCCCACGTTCTGCTTTTTCGGCCAAAACTGTCACCTTGTCGGGGAGGACCTCACAGTAGCCGGAGTCAACGGAAAGATATGAGGTGCGATGGCCTTTCCGATAGGAGAGTTCCCCAACTTGCAGTTCAGTAATCAAAGGAGCATGCCCTGGTAGAATTCCAAGATAGCCGCCTTTGCCGGGGATCTGCACTTCTTCGACGACTTCCTTCAAAATCCGCCGCTCGGGAGTGACGACTTCAAGTTGGATCATTTCTGAGGTCATGGTCAATAGGGAGGAACACTTGTCTCAGATCTATGCTCTCAATAGAGGATTCCTACACCGCCTGTTTCAGTCTGCCGGCCTTTTCAACGGCTTCATCGATTGTACCCACCATGTAGAACGCCTGTTCCGGCAGATCGTCTTGTTTGCCCTCTACGATCTCCCTGAATCCGCGGACTGTTTCCACTAAGGGTACATACTTCCCTTCCAGTCCGGTGAACTGTGAAGCAACGAAGAACGGCTGGGAAAGAAACCGTTGAATCTTGCGCGCCCTTGAAACAGTCAACTTATCATCATCAGAAAGCTCATCAATCCCGAGAATGGCGATGATGTCCTGCAGGTCTTTGTATTTTTGCAGGATCTGCTTAACGGCCCTTGCCGTTTGGTAGTGTTCTTCCCCGATGATGCGAGGATCCAAAATTCGTGAGGTGGAAGCCAACGGGTCGACTGCCGGATAGATTCCCAACTCCACGATTTGACGAGACAAATTGGTCGTCGCGTCCAGATGAGTGAAGGCCGTAGCCGGCGCGGGATCCGTATAGTCATCGGCCGGGACATAAATGGCCTGAACGGAAGTGATGGAACCTTTCTTGGTGGAGGTAATACGCTCCTGCAGTTCCCCCATCTCCGTGGCCAGGTTAGGCTGATAACCGACTGCTGAGGGCATGCGGCCCAGCAGAGCCGACACCTCGGAACCCGCCTGAGTGAAGCGGAATATATTGTCAATGAAGAGAAGAACATCCTGGCCTTCGGCGTCGCGGAAGTATTCAGCCACGGTCAAACCGGACAATCCCACCCGCAATCGGGCTCCGGGAGGCTCAGTCATCTGTCCATAAACCAGAGCGGTCTTATTGATCACCCCCGACTCGCGCATTTCCAGCCAGAGGTCATTTCCTTCGCGGGTTCGCTCCCCTACCCCTGAAAACACGGAGAATCCACCGTGTTTGGTGGCGATGTTGTTAATAAGCTCCATGATGATGACCGTCTTGCCGACCCCGGCGCCGCCGAACAGGCCGATCTTGCCACCCCGCAGGTAAGGCTCGAGCAGATCAATCACCTTGATGCCGGTCTCGAACATCTCCAGCTTGGTGTCCTGCTGGTCCAAGGCCGGAGCCTCGCGGTGGATGGGGTAGCGTTCGGTGTATTCGATGGGGCCCTGTTCGTCCACAGGGTTGCCAATGACGTTCATGATTCGCCCCAGGGTTCCTTTGCCAACCGGCACGGTGATGGGGCCTTCGGTGTCTATGGCCTTCATCCCTCTCACCAACCCGTCAGTGGGCTGCATCGAGATCGTGCGGACGCGCCCCTCACCCAGGTGCTGCTGGACTTCACTGATAATATCGATGGGTTCGGGAACTTCGAACCCTTCACTGACAATCCTTATGGCCGTGTAGATAGGGGGGAGGCTCTTCTCATCAAAGCCCACATCTACAGCCGGTCCAATCACTTGTACTACTTTCCCGATGTTCATTCCATTTCTCCATCAAGAATCTTGAAAAACCACAAAGTCACAGAGACACAGAGGAAGTATGGCAAGGTCCTGTAGCGTGAACTTGAGCTGGAAATTGGGCCAGGAAAACTGAGCCGCGAGCTTGAGCATGGGAGAATGATTGAGTATTGCGCCATCCCGTTTCCTTAGCCTCTGTGCCTCTGTCACTTTGGGGCGAGGCCACCACCTACCCCAGGGCCGCCGCGCCGCTGACAATCTCGATAATTTCCCTCGTGATTCCTGCCTGTCGGGCCCGGTTCATCGTTAGGGTCAATGAGTCAATCAGCTCGCCGGCATTATCGGTAGCTGCCTCCATGGCAGTCATGCGTGCCGCATGTTCTGCCGCAGCCGATTCCAGGAGCATCCTGTATACCTGGACTTCCACAAACTTGGGGAGCAGGTTCTTGAAGATCTCTTCCGGCGGTTGCTCGTAAATGTAATCAACCAGGGTTGCCTCGACTGGAGGGGTCAGTCGACCGATAGGTAAGAGTCGTTCTACCACGATGCGCTGTTGAAGCATAGACTTGAATTCATTAAACAGCAGATAAATGGCATCAACCTCTCCGCTGGTGAAGGACTGCATTAAGGGACTCGCAATCTTCTGTCCGTCGCGGTAATCGAACTTGTTAAACAAGTTGACGAACTCACCCGCCATTTGTACGGGACGCTTGCGGAAAAAGTCTCGGCCTTTTCGTCCTACACAGCACAGGGTCAAATCCCTCTCTTTTCGATCTTCCAGGAAGTGCTGGGCCGTCTTAATGATGTTAGTATTAAATGCGCCGCACAGCCCCTTGTCTGCTGTGACCACGACCAGCCGAATGCGCTCCTCAGCTCTTTCCTGGAGGAGAGGGTGAGAACGAGTCTCTGTCCTGGCCACCAGACTGGTTAATACGTCAAGGATCAGATGAGCGTATGGTCTTGCATCCACAGCCCGTTCCTGGGCCTTGCGCAGCTTGGCCGTAGCCACCATCTTCATGGCCTTGGTGATCTGCTGGGTGCTGCGTACAGAACGAATTCGCCGACGTATGTCCAGAACGTTTGGCATAGTTGTAGCCGATCGCCTGCCCTAGCTCACTGTAGTCTTTTGGCCACGCTCAGCCAGGAATTTCTCTTTGAATTCATCGAGGACTTTGCGTAATTCGGTCCTGAGCGTATCGTCTAACTGCCGCTTTTCCAGGATCTGCTTGCCGATTATCGGATGGGTGTTATCCAGGAACCCGTGAAGAGCCAGCTCAAAGGGCAGGCATTCGGAAATTTCCAGGGCATCCAAGTAGCCATTGGTGGCCGCAAAAATGGTCACCACTTGTTTCTCCACTGGTTGCGGAGCGTATTGACCCTGCTTAAGGATCTCGGTTAGGCGCTGGCCGCGGGAGAGTTGGGCCTGAGAGGACTTATCCAGATCACTTCCAAACTGGGCAAATGAAGCGAGTTCCCGGTATTGAGCCATATCGAGGCGTAAGGTTCCGGCAATCTGACGCATGGCCCGGATCTGGGCATTTCCCCCGACTCGTGAGACCGAGATGCCCACGTTGATGGCGGGCCGGATGCCCGCATTGAACAGATCAGACTCCAGGTAGATTTGGCCGTCGGTGATGGAAATCACATTGGTCGGAATGTAGGCCGAAACGTCACCGGCCTGAGTTTCAATAATTGGCAGCGCCGTCAGAGAACCACCACCCTTGCTGTCATTCAGCTTCGCAGCTCTTTCCAGCAATCTGGAGTGAAGGTAGAACACATCGCCGGGGTAAGCCTCCCGGCCGGGAGGTCTGCGCAGAAGCAGAGAGATTTCCCGATAGGCGGCGGCGTGTTTGGAAAGGTCGTCATAGATCAAAAGCGTATGCCGACCTCGGTCCCGGAAATACTCGCCAATGGCACAGCCGGAATAGGGGGCAATGTACTGCGTGGGAGCCGGATCGGAGGCCGAGGCGGCTACCACGATGGTGTAACCCATGGCATCGTAGTCCGTCAGTGTCTTGACCACCTGGGCAATCGTCGATCGCTTCTGGCCGATAGCCACATAAATGCAAATGACATCGCCACCCTTCTGGTTAATGATTGTATCTAGAGCAATAGCTGTCTTCCCGGTCTGACGGTCTCCAATGATCAGTTCACGCTGACCCCGTCCGATCGGAATCATCGAATCGATGGCTTTCAGCCCAGTCTGTAAAGGTTGCTTGACCGGTTCGCGATCGATGATACCCGGGGCAATTCGTTCTATCGGGTTGTAACTATCAGTCACGACCGGCCCTCGATCATCAATAGGCAGCCCCAGAGCATTAACCACTCTGCCCACCATGGCGTCGCCCACTGGCACTGACATAATCCTCTTGGTCCGCTTAACGAGATCCCCTTCCCTGATTTCGTAAGCCTCACCCAGCAGCACGGCACCTACCTGGTCTTCTTCCAGATTCAATGCTAGCCCGAAAACCCCGTGGGGAAATTCCAAGAGTTCGCCGGCCATGGCCTTCTCCAGCCCATGGACTCTGGCAATCCCGTCACCAGTGGAAATGACCGTTCCCACTTCGCTGACAACCAGGCTGGAATCGTAATCTTCGATCTGAGCGCGGATGATCTTGCTAATCTCTTCTGCCTTAATCTCCATGAGTATCTCCGAAAGCGTCTTGGAAAGCTCAATCTGATGCCAGTCGAGCCTTGATCAAATTCAATTGCTGGCGGATCGAACCGTCGTAGATCGTATCCCCGATCCGGGTAATGACCCCGCCAATTAAATCCCGATCCACCTCGTACTTAAGCAAAACCTTCTTGCCGGTCAACTGCGCCAAACAGGACTCCAGCCGTGATTTGACTCGACTATCTACATCCGCAGCCGTAGTAATCCGGGCTTCCACCAGTCCAAGGCGTTCGTTGGCGGCCTTTTGATAGGCTTGGCGGATTTCGGAAAAGTAACTGATTCGGTAATTATCCAGTAGAACAAATAGAAAATTGGAGGTGAGGCTGGAGAACTTGAGCCTCTGTTGGATTTCCCGACAGGCAGCTTTCTTTCTGGGAACCGGGATAGCAGGGTTTGTGAAAAAAAGGAAAAGTTCACGCTCCCGGTTCAGCAACTGTTCAAACTGGAGGAGTTCCAGCTCGACTTTCTCGTGCTGACTTGTCTTGAAACTGACATCGGCCAGAGCTCTAGCGTAACGATTTGAAATAGCAGCCAACTTTGACAACCCCCAAATAAGTTCGAACTATTTGCCCTTGGAAAAGTCCCTGCAGACTGTCCTGGATTCAGGATCGGCTGGCGCAATGGGCGAAACGCCCTTCCGAGCACAGGCTCCAGGGAAACTCTAATTCGGCAGAGCGTCGAGAGACTTGATGACCTTCTCGATGATTCTTCTGTCCTCTTCCTGGCCGACTGAAGTTCGCAACCGTTCTTCGGCCAACTTGACAGCCAGTTCTGCCACATAAGCTTTGAGTTCCAGGCGGGCCGATTTCTTCAGCCCTTCAATTTCTCGAGAGGCCAATTCCAAGATCTTTTGGGCCTCCTGCCGGGCACTCTCCAGAATACGCGCCCGCTCCTGCTCCGCTTCTTGAGCAGCCAGGTCCTTTAGTTGCTGGATTTCTCTATCCAACTGGGCAAGACGGGATTGGATTTCAGCCGACTTGAGTAATGCCGTGCGCTTGGCCTCTTGAGCATTTGCCAATCCATCTTCAATACCTTTGGCCCGGGCGTTGAGAAAATCCCCCAAAGGCTTTCGCAGGTACCACCCCAAGCCCCCGAAGAGAACAATGAAATTCAACCACTTCCAAAGGGAGGCCAGTGGACTTTCACTGTGCCCTTCCGCCTCATGCTTAGGCTCGTTGGCCGTCTGCTCTGAAGTCGTTGCCTGCTGCTGGGCCGCTGAGAGCGATGAGACAGGTAGACATGCCCCAAAGAGCCAACATGCCAACAGGATTTTATAAATTGTGGGTTTAGCGCAAAATGGTCTTAACAATTCCATCGGCAATGCCACTGACTTCTGCTTCCAAGCCCTGCTTGGCACGGGACACTTGGGAGTCAGTTTCCTGTTTCGATGAACTGACCAAAGATTCTGCTTTGGACCGACCCTCCTGAACCACCTGAGAGCGTTCTTTCAAAGACTCAGCCCGAAAAACATCTTGAATCCGATACCCCTCCAAGCGGGCCTTCTTAATAGATTCCTGGTAGGCCAGCGATTGCTCCTCCACTTTAGAGATCAATTTCTTCGCCTCTTCGACCGTACCGTTAATCCGCGCGTCTCTTTCTACCAGAATCCGGCCTATTGGGTCGAAAAAGCTTCTCTTGAGAATCAAGTAGAGTGAAAAGACCAGCAACATGATGATGACTACAGAGAGGTCCAGGCTGATGACATTCATAATAGACTAAGAGGGGGGGGCAAGCAGAACTAAGCCGGCAGATTCGTTTGTCGCGACCCCAATACAAACCCGAAACCTACCATAAAGGAAAAGCGTGGGTCAAGCGCTTTCCAGCAGAGAAGGTACAGTTCGAACTGCAAGTGAAGACCCCACGCCTCCTGCAGTGCCGGAACCAATATTACTTGAGTTAAGTCTATCAGACTCTGGATTGCATCCCCAGTTGAAGAGGCTTGTTTTCAGTGGCCCGGTATGCTAGTTTTTCAGGCAATCACTTCCGGTTCTTGGGTGGTCTCTTACTGGCGAGGAGTCGCTACAAAACGAATCCAGCACGGCGTTGGCAACGGGGCGCTCTGTCCTTTTGCGGTTTAAGGGGAGCCTCGGATTAAGGCTGCCGTGACATTAAACGGACCGGCTCGGCTTTTCACCACCATTTGAGAGGTCAAAATTCATGGATCAGCAGAAAGACTCAAAACTCTCACGCAGGGATCTGTTGAAGTCGGTTGCCCTGTCGGGAGCCGGTCTCGAATTGGCAAGCCTGAGGACTCAGAAAGCCTCAGCAGGCACAAAGGGAGATGAGCAGTATCTCAAGATACCCAAGGCCAGTTATGACAGTGTGGTAGGGATGAATTTCCCTGGGATGGACATAGTCCGTGCGGGTTTTATCGGCGTGGGGAATAGAGGGACTAGCCTGCTCGAGAACTTCTTGGCTCTTGACAATGTTCAGGTCACAGCCGTTTGTGACATTGTCAGCGAGTTTGCCGCCAGGGCGCAGGGCAAGGTGGAAAAGGCAGGCCAGAAATCTCCGGTTACCTACACGGCCGGAGAGCATGATTTCGAGAATCTATGCGAGCGAGATGATATCGACCTGGTCGTCATAGCCACGCCCTGGAAATGGCATGTACCTATGGCGCTATCTGCCCTGAGCCATGGAAAGCAGGTGGCCTGCGAGGTGCCTGCTGCCAGTACACTCAAAGAATGCTGGGAACTCGTGGAAGCTTCCGAAAGGTATCGTCGCCATTGCATCATGTTGGAGAACTGCTGTTACGGCTATAACGAGATGATGGTACTGAACATGGTTCGAGCTGGCCTCTTTGGCGAGTTGACCCACGGAGCAGCGGCTTACAACCACGACTTGCGAAGCCTGTTGTTTTCCAAGAAAAGTGAAGGACTGTGGAGACGGTTTGAGCACCTGGACCGTAATGGCAATCTCTATCCGACTCATGGCTTGGGTCCCGTTGCCAACTATATGAATATCAACCGGGGTGATCGCTTTGAGTTCATGGTGTCGATGAGCACTCCGGCCAGGTCATTGTTTGCCTACAGGAGCCAGCATCTTGCAGCTGACGACCCGCGCATGAACGAGGTCTACAAATGTGGAGACTTGAATACAAGCCTGATCCAAACAACCAAGGGGCTGGTCATCACACTGGAGCATAACGTCAGCAGCCCTCAACCCTACGACCGGATTAACCTGATTGCAGGGACGAAGGGGATCTTCCGCGATTACCCTCCCAGAATCTTTCTGGACGGGCAGACTGAAGGTGAGGCTTACACGGGGATCGATAAGTACAAATCTCAATATGAACATCCCCTGTGGAAGAAGGAAGGAGAACTGGCCCGAAAGTTGGGCGGGCATGGAGGCATGGATTTCATCATGTGCTACAGGCTGGTTCAATGTATGCGGGAAGGCTTGGTGCCTGACATGGACGTCTATGATGCAGCGGCCTGGAGCGCCCCGGCACCCTTAAGTGAAATGTCAGTTGCCAAAGGCAGTGCCCCGGTTCCATTTCCTGACTTCACGCGAGGACGTTGGAAGGAACCGCGCTCCTGAAGGAGCCCAGTCATTACCCACCACAGAGGCGCGGAGTTCACAGAGGAAACTTTCGAAGAGGGAGGGAATCCCGCTCAGCCTCTGCACGGCCGAGATGGATTCGCTGGTTCTACGGCTCACAGATTCGCGTACCCAAGCTTCGGTCACGAATTCCGAAGTTGACGCCAGGTTTCAGCAAGGAGACTTCGTGAACTGGATTCCTCATCGATAGTGGAAGAAATGTCGTACTTAACCTACAGACTGCTCACTTTGTTCCTAATCGCTTGTTGCCTCGTGGTTCCAAAACTCGCCCGGGGGCAACAAGTGACGGCAGCCATCATGGGAAGGGTCACGGACCCCTCCAATGCAGCCATCGTTGGGGCCAAAGTAGAGGCCAAGGATACTGCGCGGGGCACCGCTTGGACCACGGTAACCAATCCCGATGGATTCTACAACCTGCCGCGCGTCCCTGTTGGCAGCTATGAAGTCCGGGTGGAAAAGGAGGGATTTCAAACCGCAGTCCATCCCCGTATCGAGCTGCTGCTCAACCAGACAGCCAGGCTCGATTTTCAGATGCAGCTGGGAACTATCAATCAAAGTATTGAAGTGGTCGGGGCGCCTCCACTGCTGAACACGGATACCATGCAGTTGGGGACGGTCATTGAATCGAAGACCAATGAGGCCCTGCCACTTGCCACGCGGAACTATATCGAGTTAACTCTGCTGGCGCCCGGCACGGTTCATCCCGACCCTTCCGCTTTCACCAACGGAGCTACAACCGGGTCGTTTGGTTCGGGCAGACCCTATGTGAATGGAAACAGGGAGCAGGCCAACAACTTCCTGCTGGACGGCCTCGACAACAACCAGGTATCAGACAACCTGGTTGGATACACTCCCAGCGTCGATGCCATTGAAGAATTCAACATGATCACCAACAACGCCCCCGCTGAATTCGGGAACTTCCAGGGAGGGATTATCAGTGCCACGATCAAATCGGGGACCAATCGCTTGCGGGGCAATCTCTTTGAATTCTTCCGCAATGACGTGCTGAATGCTAACGACTGGGCCTCCAACTGGTCCGGGGGCCAGAGATCCAAGATGCGTTGGAACATGTTTGGCGGCACGATTGGGGGTCCCATCCAGAAAAACAAGCTGTTTTTCTTCGGCGACTACCAGGGACAGCGTTTTGCGTTCCCGGCCTCGACCAGCCCGATGACGGTTTTTACCGAAGCCGAACGGCGTGGGGATTTCTCGCAATTGTTGGCCGAGCAAGGCATCCAGTTGTACGACCCTGATCCCAATCACTACATTCCGGATCCTGCCGAGCTGGGGAAAATGGTTCGAGCGCCTTTTGTGAATAACCAGATTCCCATCGACAGGATCAATCTGGTGGCCAAGAATCTGTTTGCTTCACCTCTTTACCCGTTGCCGATTAACGACCAGCTTATGAATAACTATCTCAACACTACACGCAGCTCGATCGACGGAGACCAGTTCGATGTCAAGCTGGACGCGAACCTGACCGGAAAAGACCGCATTTTTGGGCGTTTCTCCTGGAGCCGCCAGGATACACCCATGAGCAACTCGTTCCCTCTGTTCTTCGACAACCTAAACACAGCCCACACCTGGAACGGCCTGGTCAATTGGACGCAGACGGTAAGCCCGTGCTTTCTGAACGAGGTCAGGGTGGGAGTCAATTACGTTTGGATATTCAATGGAGACCACAAAGACGGTGTGGGCAACTTTGCCGAACAAATCGGGATCCAGAACGGGAATGATCGCGGTCCAGGACTCATGGGCCTCTGGTTCGCGGGTGGTTCTGTATGGAACATTGGAAGCCCGAGTACCCCCAGGTCGTTACTTTTTGCTGATACGGTGATTCAGTGGGAAGATGGCATGATCATTACCCGGCGCCGGCATATTCTGCATGATGGGTTCCAGTTTTGGCGACAACGAGTTAACACCTTTCTCGCTGGCGACAAAGGCGTGACAGGAGCCATGGTATTCGACGGGAGGTGGACAGCAGGCCCTGACACACATGCCACGCCTGGCGGAGGCTCCGGGACACCTGAAGCCGACTTCTTTCTGGGACTTCCCGAGCAATTGGGACGGGGAAGCAATGGGGGCACCTGGGGGCAGCGTTCTAATGTCTTTGGCGCCTACCTTCAGGATGACTGGCGAGCCACCGACTCCCTTACCCTGAACCTCGGGCTTCGGTATCAAACTTATACGCCCTGGGTGGAGGTCCGGGACCGGCAGGTGAACTTCGCCCCCTTCAGCGGTGAGGTCGAATTGCCAGGTCAGAGCACTTTCTATAGCAACAATCGCGCCCTCTACAATTCTTACAATTGGGGGTTGGGCAATTTCCAGCCCCGCTTCGGATTTGCCTACACACCAAATGCGCTTGGAAAGAAAACGGTCTTGCGCGGAGCCTACTCGATTTCTTCTTACCTGGAAGGAACGGGGACCAACCTGCGCCTTCCCTTGAATCCTCCGTTTGCCACTGTCCTCAACAGCATCTATGACAACCTGACCTTTCCGGGTTCCACTCTGGACCAGGGGCTCACAGTGCTGGCTTCCCCGACAGACCCCTATGACAACGCGGTGATTCGCCTCTGGGACCCGAACATCCGGCCGGCAATCGCACAGCAATGGAACTTTACGATCGAGCGCCAGTTCTGGAACAATTTGGTGCTGACGGTGGGCTACGTGGGGCAGCATGGAACTCACCTCATGGTGCCGATGCCTTACTTCCAGAGGCAATTGCTGGGCGTGGATTCCGGCGGCACGCCGATTACCGCGCCTAGCCCTTACCTTTCAGGCAATCCGGCTTTGCAGAACATCGCGCAGATTTCCGGAACCGAATCGAACGGGAACATGCGCTACAACGCCCTGCAGGCCAATCTGCAAAAGCGATTCAGTCAAGGCCTGCAATTCAATGTTGCCTATACCTACTCCAAGTGCATGAGCGACTCGATCGGATACTATGGCGCGGGGGGTCAGTCCGCCTCGCAAAGTGCCTACTGGCAGAACCGCTACGACAGGCGAGCGGAATGGGGGACCTGCTACTACGACGTCACCCACGTGCTCACCAGCTATGCCGTTTATGAACTTCCCGTCGGGCGCGGCAAGAAGTTTGGCAACCGCTGGAACCCTGTGCTTAACGGAGTGGCGGGCAACTGGCAGCTCAGTGGCATTCTGCAATTGCGGGGCGGATTCCCGCTTACCATTTCCGCCAGCGATGCTTCTGGAACCTTCTCACGGGGTCCCCGGGCCAATTGCAATGGCCCTGCTCAGGTCTTCGGTTCCAGCCAGAATGCACCGGATGGCGGTCTTCAGTGGTTTGACCCTTCTCCTTATGGCTCGCCAGCAACTGGGACTTTTGGGACCTGCGGCATTGGCACGGTGCGTGGACCAGGTCTCCGCACCGCTAACCTTAGTCTCCAGAAGGAATTCCCGATCGGCGAACGGAGACGCCTTGAGTTTCGAGCCGAATTTATCAATTTCACGAACACGCCGATCTTCAATTCACCCGCTAGCGCTAGCTGGCTCGGGCCCTTGCTGGGCACGATTGGCTGGTCCCAGGGAGCTCGTAACATCCAGTTCGGGCTGAAGCTCTATTATTGATGTTGGCCAACCCCGAATTTCGTCGAGAACAGCCCCTGCTGGAGACTTCTCACCGCCATGCCATCAAGGCAAACCCAAAAGAACGCCAGAATATACCACAGAGGCGCAGAGTACACAGAGCCAAGGATCAAAGCGAGTTGATTAGTCTCCAGACCAAGGCGGTTTCAAAATTCTTCTTCAAGGGTGGCACCTCCCTGTAATACCCGGGCTCTTCACTGTGCTCTCTTTGTCTCTGTGGTTTTCCTTGCTCCTATGAGGCGAGGGCAATCTCGCCACCTGTCACTCACCACTCCTCACTTAATGGAAGTTCTCCACCAGCATGAGATCCTTGCCGGATTGATCAACCTGCGCATAAAGGAGGTACCGCCCGTCGGGGGAAATCGAAGACACTCCTCCACCGTAATCAGGAATTGGCCTCGGCGTCGTCGCAATGGTTATCTCTTTTTTCACTGAAAGGTTGAAAAACTCAATGGAATCACCGCTACCTGGCTTACCTTTTCGAATGAAATACACACCATTGGTAGCCAACACAAAGGAATCCCCATAGTGTTCCACGATCCGCTCCTCTTCGCCTCCCGCTAGCGGTTTTCTGCATAGGCCGTTTTCTCTCCCGTAGTACAGGTACTTTCCGTCAGATGATTCAGCCGGCTGAACTCCACCGTTCCTGGTCACCTGGATGGCTTCACCACCTTCCGCCGGCATTTTCCAGACTTCCAAACGGCCGCTCCTGTCTGAATGGAAATAGATCCAGCGCCCATCGTGCGAAAACCTTGCCTGGCCATCATCGGAGGGATGGAAGCTCAACTGGGTCCGTGCTCCACCGTCCGCGTCGATACTATAGATCTCGAAATTCCCTGTGGCGTTGGAGTCGAAAACAATCCGCTTTCCGTCCGGAGACCAGTGAGGAGAGCCTGTCTCCTGGGCCTTCATGGACGTCAGTTGGACCGGATTCGAGCCATCGCTCTCGCAGACCCAGACCTCATGGTGTCCCGATCGGCCGGAAATGAACACAATCCGTCTGCCATCGGGCGAGTACTGAGGTACATATTCATCCGAGGTCGAGGAGATCAGGCATGTCGGATGGGTGGCCTTGCCGCCGGGGCCGTGCAGTTCAAGCCGCCAGAGGTTCACGTCCAACTGGCCCCGCACGTATGCCAAGCGGTTCCCCCGCCGGGAGATCGCCACTCCAGAAACCTGGTCTCCAGCAAAATCAAGGCGCCGAGGCACGCGGGATCCCGATAGCGGCATCCGCCACAACTCGTCCGAGGAGGCACTGCTGCTTATATAGACAATTTCGCGTCCGTCCTGCGTCCAGATCGGGTTTCCGGTACCCCGTCCCTGGAACGTGACCTGTTTTGGCACGTCCTCAGGACTGAGATCTGGTCTGAGCGCCAGCAAGTAGAGTTCATTGTGCCAGCTTTCGAGATACCGATTGATTATTAGATTCCGGCCATCGGGAGAGACGGAGGCTTCCAGGTCGCCACAGAGGGTTGGACCAGAGGTCAACTTGCGTCTCTCCCCTGTTTCAACGGAAAGAGCATACGTGGAGGCCAATTCAGCGGATACGATCCATTTGCTATCCGATGACCAATCTAACCGACTGGGGGAACCTGATTCTCCGATCTTATGTGCCGGCCCCCCGATAGCCGGGATCAGGAATATCCCCCACTTGCCGCCTGAGAGGTCCCGCAGGAAGGCGATAGAGCGCCCATCGGGTGACCAGGCCGGCCAAGTCTCACGTACAGGATCACTGGTCAGGCGCAGCACGTGTTCACTCCCAATTTGCTTTACGTAGATGTCGAAATTGTCCTGCTTTGGCCCGTTCCAGGCGAAGGCGACCTGGTTGCCGTCGGGAGAGAAACTGGGACATACCTCGTCGCCGGGAAACGTGGTCAGAGGCAAGACAACCGGTTGAGGCTGCGGGCGCTCCTGGGCCAGCCACCACACTCCGACTGCAACGGCAGCGACCCCGGCCAGTACCCCCGTCCCAAGGATGGCGCGCCAGTGTCTTGACATTCTCTGGCGCGGTTGACCCTCGGCGATGCGTTTTAGTTCACCCGCCAGGTCGTGGACGCTCTGCCAGCGATCATCAGGGTCTTTGGCCAGGCAGCGCTGGACGGCACGCTCCAGAGCCGGTGGAGTCAGTGGTTGAAGACGGGTCATTGACTTCGGCTCTGAGGTGAGAATGGCCGCCATCAGGCTGGCCTGGCTCTTCCCTTCAAACGCCCTCTTCCCCGTCGCCATCTCGTAGATGACTGCCCCCAGCGCGAAGATATCTGTTCGGGCGTCGGCCTCCTTTCCCTCTACTTGTTCCGGGGCCATGTATTCCACGGTTCCCAGTACAATTCCCTCCTCTGTCAGACTTTCCAGGGTGGAACGTGCGCTCTGTCGCGCGTTGGGGAGACTGAGCGCGCCGAGAGCGCCCGCTCCACCTGTCTGCTTCGCCAACCCGAAATCGAGTAGTTTCGACCCTCCCTCTGTCAGCATGATGTTGCCCGGCTTCAGGTCCCGATGAATCACCCCCCGCCTGTGGGCCTGCTCCAGCGCGCCGCAAATCTCTACGGCTACCTGCAACACTTCGTTTATTGGCAGCAGTCCCTTCTTCAACCGCTCGCTCAGCCGTTCTCCTTCCAGGAACTCCATCACCAGGAAATCCACGCCTTCCTGGCTGCCAATGTCATAGACAGCGCAAATATGAGGATGGTTGAGCCCGGCAAGCGCTCGCGCTTCCCGCTCGAAACGCTGCCGCAGGTCTTTTCGCTCAGACAGGTGCTTCGAAATGATTTTGATGGCCACCGTCCGGTCCAGCCGGCTGTCTTTGGCTTTGTAGACTTCTCCCATTCCGCCGGCACCCAGCACTCCCAGGATTTGATAAGGACCCAGCTGCCGCCCCAGCAGCGAAAGAGGCTCCTCGGAGACCTGCCGGGCCACGACCTCGATGGCCGGCTTGCCCAGGAACTCACCGGCCTTTTCGTGCGTGGTCAGCAGTGTCTCTACCTCCGCACGCAGCTCCGAATCTCCCGGGCAGGATTCTTCCAGGAACCGCGCCCGTTCTTTGGTCTCCACTTCCAGGGC
>DATKMG010000196.1:0-6296 GCA_035541995.1 Terriglobia bacterium | reverse complement strand
ATCCTCTACCGCTTCGCGGTAAGAGTTGTTGGAACTCCACGTCCAAGCAACTCTCCTGGCAGATGAGTGCCATCTAGAAATCGATTTGGTCGTCAGATCTTGGAACTACAAGGCGTGTAGCCAGTGTCCTGCCAGCTCAAGCCTTGCTCGAAAGTGGGTCCCGGGCCCGGATCTCCACGACTGGCGACGTGACGATCCTACGGTAGGTAGGGTGCTGGAATTCCAGGCGCATTCCACGCCCCACAAACCGCATCTTCTGCATCGAACCACCCCAGGTCGATCCCTCGATCCTTACCGCCACCGGCTCGGGACAGTACTTCGGATGCCCCCAGATCAGATCCTTCCCGCGCCGCCCCACCACGATAGTGTACCAGCGGTTCTCGGTTTCCACTTCCAACACCTCGCCATCGGATAGATTGTCCAGGCACACCCCACCTTCAATTTCCGATTGCGCAATGTTGCGATTCACCTCATCACTCAAATTGGGATGAGGCATGAATAACTTTGGAACTGGGACCGCAGTGTCGGTATTCATCTTCGTTATCGTTTTCTCTGAATCCCTCCGTCCTACTCCACCCTGTAGGGGGTTTTTGTAAAACGCCAATGCTTCTAATGCAGCGGTTGACACAACCGCCCTCTGGCTCTCCCCCTACCACCTCACACCTAACAGCTCACACCTCGAACCTGACCGTTATACTCGTCACTCGCCACTTGTCACTCGTCACTCAATGAAAGTTCTCCACCAGCATCAGGTCGCTGCCGGCTTCGTCGTTCTGCGAAAACAAGAGAGATCTGCCGTCTGGCGAAACAGAGAGCCCCCCCAAAAAGGGTGGTCCTGACATTGGAGCGACCGTTTTCACCTTGCCTGTGGCGAAGCTCAGAAATTGGATGGCATACTTCCCATCGGCACCCGGCCCCGGAATGAAATAGATCCCCTCCCTGACAACATAGAAACAACGCCGCGCGGCCACAGATGGGAGCACCTGGCTCTCGTCACCGCCACTCACCGGCATCTTCCAAATACCTGAATCAACTTCTTTCCAGTAATAGAGAACCTTGCCGTCGAGTGACTCATAGGCCATGTTGCCCCCAGCCTTAGTGACCTGGACTTCCTTCCCCCCTCCTGACGGTACCTTCCACACCTCCCATCGACCAGTCCGTGTCGTTTCAAAGTAGATCCAATTGCCATCTCTCGACCAGCTCCCGGCCTCGTCGTCCGCGGGATCCGTGGTCAGGCGGATTGGCTTTCCTCCACTCGCTCGGTTGACATAGATATCCGTGTTCCCCCCCGTATCAAGATTGAACGCAATACGTTGCCCATCGGGAGACCAGCTCGCGTTCCCGCAACTCGCTCCCGCTCGGGAAATCAGTTCCACAGCGTTGGAGCCGTCCGCATTGCAAACCCAGATACCCCAGACTCCGCTGCGATCGGATTCAAAGGCGATCCGCTTGCCATCGGGCGAGTATTGTGAAGCATAATCGATGCGCGTAGAAGCAATAAAACGACTTGGGGGGCTGGCGGCTGTTGCGAGGCCCGACAGCAAGAGACGCCATATGTTGGAATCAAACACAGCCCGCTCGTAGGCCAACCGGTTGCCGCTCCGGGAGATAGATGGGAAGCGAGCGTCTCCACCTGTAAAGGCTAAGTGTTCCGGTTCCCCAGCGCCGGAAGCCGGTACCTTCCACAGGCTAGAGCCACTTCCGAAGAAAAAGGAGCCAAAGATGATCTCCTTCCCGTTCGGAGTCCAGGCAGAACCGAAAATGAAACCCTTCAAGGAAGTCAGGCGCCTCGGCTCCCCGTTGGGCTTTAAGTCTTCGGTCAGGTTGAGCAGGTAAATGTCCGACCATTGGTAAGAGTTCCGGCGGCAGAACGCAACTGTGCGACCATCTGGCGAGACGGCAGGAGAAGAATCAAGTGGCGATTCAGTCGGTGGTAAGGTCAAGCTGCTCATTTCGCCCGTCTCGGTCGACAGAAGTGCCAAACCATAGACCACCACCCATTTGCCGTCAGGAAGCCAGGCGAACAAGGGGCCCGGTCCATAGACAACATCTCGTGGAATAGCAACCTCTGGTGGAATAGCAACCTCAGCCACGGTCCGCTCCGGGCCTCCGATGGCGGGCATGACGATAAAGATAGCATGCTCTTTCGACACCCGAACAAAACCGATCGAGCGTCCATCTGGTGAAAAGGCCGGGCTGATATCGTCAGCCGGGTCCGTGGTCAGCCGCACGGCGTTCGCGGTGCCAATCATCTTGACGTAGATATCGTAGTTGTCCTGCTTGTCCCCATTCCAAGAAAACGCTACTTGATTACCGTCCGGGGAAAAGCTCGGAGACTGCTCAAAACCGACATAGCTGGTGAGTGGGACCACTTCGAGTGCAGCTTGCGGTTTCCTGGTAGGCCCGCGAAAGAGCAAAGCGGCGATGGTTATGGCCACGACAACGAACGCTGCTCCTACCCAAACCCAGCGCTTCCAGGCCTGGAGAGCCAAACTCTGTGAGGCCGGGCCCACCGGTGTTGTCCCGGTCAGCCCTCCTGAGTCGTATTCTTGTTTCAATTCCCCCAGCTCGATCCTGACGTCATCCATATGTTGAAAGCGCCACCCCGGATCCTTGCGCAGGCAGCGCTGGATGATCTTTTCCAGCTCGTGGGGCAGGCCCTTGACGATTTGACTGGCCGGCTTCGGCTCCTCTCGCAGGATGGCTGTCAAGATCGCCAGATTCGACTTGCCGGCAAAGGCTCTTTGGCCCGTGACCATCTCGTATAGCACCGCCCCAAAACTGAAAATGTCTGACCGGACATCGACCTTCTTCCCCTCCGCTTGCTCGGGAGACATGTAAGAGACTGTCCCAATGATCGTCCCCGTTTCCGTTTGGGGTTGCGAAGTGCGCGTCGGCCCTTCGCCGCTTTCCACTTCTGTCAGTTTCGCTAGACCAAAGTCCAGGACCTTCACCAGGCCGTCTTCGCTCACCATCACATTGCCCGGTTTCAGATCGCGATGCACGATGCCGGCTGAGTGAGCTTTCGTCAGGGCGTCCGCTACCTGGATGGCTACCTTCAGCGCTTCACTGAGCTGCATCCCTTTGCGCGGGATCAGTTGACTCAGCATCTTGCCAGCCACATACTCCATGGCGATGAAATCGATGCCGCTGTCGCTGCCGATATCGTAAATGGTGATGATGTTGGGATGGTTCAGCGCTGAGGCTGCCCGAGCTTCTTGAATGAAGCGTTGCTTGCGCTCAGGATCTATTACCTGGTCCTGTGGCAATACCTTGATCGCGACCGATCGGTTCAGCCGGGTGTCGCGGGCCTTGTAGACAACTCCCATGCCACCAGCCCCAATTAGAGAAAGGATCTGGTAAGAGCCCAGTTGCTGACCCAGCAGTAACTCAGGTTTTTCGTGAGCGATCATCTTGGCCGCTACCTCCACGGCAGGTTCTTCGATAAAGCGTTTCCCACGCGTTTCATACTGGAGCAGGGACTCCACTTCTCGCCGCAAGTCTGCATCTCCGGCGCAGGCTTCGTCAAGAAACGCCGCCCGCTGGCTCTCTTCCAGCTCCAGCGCCGATTGACAGATTTTCTCAACCTGTTCCCAACGGTTCATAAAGGCAGTGACCAGTGGTCAGTGGCGAGTGGCGAGCCCGGTATTCACAGGGCACGTCGAGTCTTCCCTCAAATCCCATTAACCCCTCGATGACTGGAGGGGTTAATGCCATCTCTAACCTGCCAATCAAACCAGCGCACCTCAGCAAGGCCCAGCGGCCAGAAGACAGGCAGTAAAGTCTGCCCCCCGTGAGGCATCAGAACTGCAGCCGCAGCAAGAGTTGAATGACTCGGGACGAACGAGTGCCGTTGAGCTGGCCAAACGTTGGGTTCGCCTGAAATACCCCGAAACGGACCAACCTGGGACGAACCAGGTTCATGGACGCCCTCTGTGTATCTACACAAGACAGGAATAAACGAAAGGAAAGGAAAAGCGCCAGACAACGAGGCTATTCTACTATGATCAGCCGTCCCTTGGAGAGATTTTGCGGAATCCGATCTTTCGAGGGTCATGAAGGGGTGCCTTAACCTGCACCATTCATGAAAGTGCCTTATGACCTTTTCAAGTTCACCATCGCCGATGAAAATGCCAACCTAGGGGGGACGTGGGAGCCGATCATGGGACCGCTGTCCCCCGAGCGGCGAGCAGTGTGACCCGCGCGATCGCCGCGACGGGTGACGGCGGTCACCCGTCGCGGCGACCACCTTTAAACTCGCATTTTCATAAGTGGCGCACGAATGCTGAGAATTGGTGCAATCAAGTGCGCAGCGTGTCAGGCAAGATTCTTCAGGGTCTCGTCGATGAGCTGCTGCGTCCCGGCGTAGGGCTCACCCTTCCCTTCCCACTCCATAGAAAAGTATCCCCGATAGCCCGCTGTCCTGGCGATGGCGAAGCACCTGGCGAAGTCCACCGTGCGGACTTTCCCGCCCTCCCCGACTTCGGAATCCTTCATGTGAGAGATACAGTAAGCGTGCTTGAACATCGCTTTCATGGCGCGATCATTGAAGTCCTGGTCGTGCGTCATCATCGAATTGCAGAAATCCGGCAGTGCACGAAGGTAGGGATTATTCACCTTTTCGATCACTTCTACAATGAAGAACGGATCTTCGGTGAGGTTGTCGTCATTCTCGAGGTTTGCCACGATGTTCTTCTCGGCAGCGTACTGGGCAATCTGCTTAAGACTTTCGGCCGCCCGTCCGACATCCGGCTTTGTATTGTGTGACCCTGCGATGTGGAGCCGAACGCTCGGGGATCCAAGCGTGTTGGCGATATCGATCCACTTTCTGCTGCCCTCCACGGACTTCGCCCGCCTTGTGGGGTCGGTGTCATAGAAACTGTCCCGAAGGTCGACTGGAATATCGATAATGTGCGCCCCCGCTTTCTCCGTGCCCTCGCGGAGTTCGGTCAGGTAGGCCAGCTCGGTGGAGCGGAAGTGCGAATCCAGTGGTTCGATGTTGTAAAGGCCGAACCTGTTCACGACCATGGCCCCAAAGTCCTTCAGATCCATCCCGGGGAGCTTGGGATCGCGGGCCCACTTGTTGGTGGGGGCATCGATGAACATGCGGAAGGGCCACGAAGCCACAGCCAAGCGCTTGCGCGGCTCAGTGGGGAATTTCAGATGAGGTTCAGTGGAGGCGGTGAGATCACCGCCGCTCCAGCCTAATACGGCCGTGCCGACTGCCACCGTCACAGAGCCTTTCAGAACGTCGCGTCGCCTCAGTTTGAGCATGGTTGTCCTCTTCGTGAAGGGGAGGTGTGATAGAATTGGAACTGTAGGACGGCTGTGTCAGCTGCCAACTTGCCAGGATAGCTGACAAGGGCGGCGTCTCACAGAGAAGCCCCGCAGTATGCTGACGTGGTCCGCATTCTTCTCACAGCTCCAGGTCTAGGTTGATCTCTATGGGTCGAGATCAATGGACCAGGATTCACAACTTGGTCTCCTGGCCGCGGTTGATTATACAACCAACCGCCGCCGTTCGAGCCGTTTCTTTCATCCTCACGATTCCGAGGCACAGGACATTCCTAGTGTATTCCCTAGGTTGTTTTGTCTGAAGTATCATAGTGGAAGCGAGCAAGGACACTGTCGGGTCTTAGATATACATGCGGAGGCCGCGATGAGGTGGATACGGCAATGGAGCGCTTGGGTGATTACTTGCCGCCAATTATCGAGAGACTGCCGGTTACGGTAAACGGAATTTTCCGAGCTCTATCCCTGATAGAAAAGCAAGAGAAACCCCTTCAGACCCATGAGGAGCCTCAAATGACGGAAGACCAAAAACCAATTCGTCGAGTACAAGTCGAAGTGTCGTCACCAATCGCACGGGAAGAGAAGAAACTCATGGAGCCGCAGCCCGAAACTAAAACCCACCCCGGCCTGAAGGGTGTGACTCGAATTGGGAGATCCATCTTCATCAGGGGTGAACTCGCCGTAAACGAAGATCTTATCGTGGATGGGCGAGTGGTGGGCAAGATCGAAGTCATGAATCATCAAGTCGTTATCGGTCCTTATGCCGTGGTGCATGCGCAAATCCTGGCGAAGAGTGTGATCGTCGAAGGAAAGGTCGTGGGCAACATTTCAGCCGGCGGCATGGTGACCATTCAATCCACAGGTTCCCTGGTAGGCGGAGTTTCTGCCTCAAGGATTGCCATAAACGAAGGTGCCCACTTCAAAGGCACCGTCGAGACCATAGTGGTGAAGGCACAGTCTGTCAAAGCTTGATCCAACTGTGATGTCACTCAACG
Source organism: Terriglobia bacterium (assembly GCA_035541995.1). GTDB lineage: Bacteria > Acidobacteriota > Terriglobia > Versatilivoradales > Versatilivoraceae > DATKMG01. The sequence goes on along the minus strand of DATKMG010000196.1, from coordinate 9 downwards.
CTAAATGAG
>DATKMG010000195.1:0-10251 GCA_035541995.1 Terriglobia bacterium | reverse complement strand
AGATCATTGCGAGAGAGGAAACAAAGAGGCAACGATGGGAAAAAGCCGAACACCAGGTCCCCGCTTGAGCACAGGCTCAAGCAAAGAATGGCCGGTGCCTCATCGCGAAGTCTGACTCTTTGAATTGTTTGACCAACAATGGCAGGTCGGAGTTCCCAAATTATTGCCTGGAGAGCCAGATTATCCATTGAATCGGAAACCTGCCTTCTTGAGCATAATGTAGAGGAGAGATACCGGCAGCCCAACCACGTTGAAGTAACAACCCTCAATTCTCTCAACGAATCGAGAGGCAGTTCCCTGGATAGCGTAAGCGCCAGCCTTGTCCAAGGGTTCACCAGTCCTCAAGTAGTCGGTAATTTCTCGGTCGGTGATCTCGTTGAACCGAACCGCAGTCCGCGAATAGTCAACAAGCCTTGTACGGCCGTGAAGGACGCAGATCCCGGTAAAAACAAAATGGGTTTTCCCACTCAAGCACCGCAGCATCCTCCTGGCTTCTTCTACAGAGTCAGGCTTGCCAAACACTCGGTTCTCGAAGACGACCACTGTGTCTGCGCCAACGACAGTCGAACTCGGCCGAAGGCTTCTACCCATCCGGGCCTTGGCAAGGGCCAGCCTTTTTACCAATCCCTCAGGGCTCTCTCCCCTGAGTCGACGCTCAGAAACCTGGCAAGGCAAGATCTCAAAATCGACGAGAAGCAGCCTGAGTAACTCCGCACGCCGGGGAGAAGCAGAAGCCAGAACCAGACTCTCCTTCGTCCGAATAGGGGATGCTCGTTTCATTAGGGTAATCCCACGGCTGACCCGAGACGGTCGACAATTTGCAAACTTCCAACTGGTATGATAAAACACAATCGCGATTTTGAGCATGACAACTGAGGACCAATGTGAATTCAGGAAGAAGTCCCTTGCGGTTCTCCAGGTGGGGCTGGGTTCTTTTAGTGCCGCTTCTCATTCTGTGGGGATTGCTCTTGGAGCAGTCCCGCGCTCAAACGCCTTCCTTGGTTCCCAAGCCGTCGGACGATAGCAATTTCCAATTCAGTATCTACTTCACAGGCAATGTTCGGGGCAACCTCGAACCCTGTGGCTGACCGCACAATCCTGCAGGCGGTCTGCCTCGCCGAGCCTCGGTCTTAAAGGAGAACCGGATGAAGTTCCTGGAGAAACCTATGCTCCAGGTGGAAATTGGAAACTACATGCTCGGAACGGGTAATGATCGGGCTGTGAAAAACAAGTGGCTATGGGAGGGATTAAATAAGTTAGGAATTGATGTACTGAACGTGGCTGATGACGATATCAGTGGACTCATGGACTTGGGCGTGGACCTTCAAAAAGACGGACGGTTAATCTCAGCCAACCTGGTTTCCAGCAAGACCGGGCAACCGTTGCTCAATCCCTATCTGGTGAAAATCGTTTCACTAAAAGAGACAGAGAAAAAATTCCGGGTGGGCTTCTTGGGACTCTCCTCCCGGGACAGTTTCCTTGCGACCGATAGCCGAGGCTATGTTTGGGCCGACCCGCTGATAAGTTTGACCAAGTGGCTCCCTGAACTAAAGGGGAAATGCGATTTTCTTATCGTTCTAGCTTGCATGCCGTCCAAGGATGCTGTGGAACTGGCAATCAATAATCCGACGATTAATATTATCCTCAACGGCTACAAGCACCAGTTCAGTTCGCCCCTAGCTAACATCAACAAGTCGACACTGGTTTATGCAGAAGATGAAGGTAGGATTCTGGGAGAACTGAGGTTTCTTGTCGAGCCAGGTAAGCAGGTGGATGTCAATCCCATTACCCATTTCCTGACCTCCACGGTGAAAGACGACCCAGAAATGGCAGCGTTCATAGCTCAAGCAAAGGGAGAAATAGCGGCTGCCCAGAACCAATTGGTCAAGGCGGCTGAAAGTCCCCCGATGTTGCCTAAATCAAATTCGCTATCCAACTATGTCGGCGCCTCCAATTGTGCAACTTGCCACCAGGGCCAATTCGATGCATGGTCGAAATCGAACCACGCTCAGGCCATCGAAATTCTCAAACATGAGCGAAGGGAATTCGATACCGCCTGTGTGGGCTGTCATGTCACGGGCTTCAAGATGCCGGGAGGCTTTGTTGACCTTCTCGAAACTCCACAGCTAGCCAATGTCCAGTGTGAGGTCTGTCATGGTCCAGGCCGGGACCATGCTGCGAGGCCCACGGCGATAAAGATGTTGAAGGCTGGCCCCCAGACTTGTCAGGGTTGTCATACGAAATCGACGAGTCCGGAATTCGAATTTGCCGTCTTCTGGGAGCGAATTAAGCATTGATGATCGAACTCTCGGTTTTGCTTTCGAAGGCACTCCGCCAGATTCCACCCAGTGAAGAGCTTCTCGAGAAAGTAGTGTTGGCTGCTTGGAAGCCTGCAGTGGGCGAAGCACTCTGGAAGAAAACACATCCTTTTCGATTATATAACTCAACTCTTATTGTCTCTGTGCCTACCGTGATGTGGCAGAGGGAATTGTGGCATCTGAGGCAGGAGATTCTGGACAGGCTGAATTCGGTTCTGGGTCAGCGAGTGGTTAGTGCTCTGGAGTTCAGAGTGGACCCTGAGTTCGACAAGGACCGGAAGAGTCCTGTTCCTTCCAACGAAGCTACTCCTAGGCAGGATATTGTGGAATTGCCCCTGGAGAAAATCAAGGATGCGGAATTAGCCCGGGCTTTGGCGGTGGCCGCAACAAAATACTTCAATCGTCCGTAAAGAAAGAATCTTAAGTATGAAGATCGGCAAGACTGAGGTTGAGTACGTGGCAAAACTGGCCAATTTGGATATCACTGAGGATGAAAAGCAGGTCTTCATTGGACAGCTGAATTCCATCTTGGAGTATGTTGAACAGCTGAATGCCTTAGAAACAGTGGAAGTCGAACCGACAATCCAGGTGGTGGCCTCGACGGCCCCTTCAACTCACCTGAGGTCGGACGAGCCTCGCAACACTTTTTCGCAGGAAGAATCGCTCAGTAATGGGCCTGCGACTGGGGCCGGGCACTTCAAGGTTCCTCAAGTGATTGCAGAACGGTGACGCGGTGGTTTTTTACCTCTACGACCTGGTCCAACTCGGAGAGGTCAGCCCGCAAACAATAACCATTTTCATGTCCCATGCACGATTCGGAGCGGGACCGATGGCAATCTTACAAAATTGAAAGCTCTCTGACGTGGATCTATCAAAGCTGACCGTTGAAGAAGTGAGGAGACTCATTGATTGCAACGAGGCCTCTGCAGAGGAAATCTGCAAGGTCCACCTCGACGAGATCAGTCGTCGCGACCCGGAACTTCACGCATACCTGGAGGTCTGCCCGAATCGTGCCCTGGCAAAGGCTGCTCAGATCGATCGGTTGAAACGGGATGGCGGGACCCTGCCTCCCTTAGCGGGCGTTCCCATGGCTATCAAAGACAACATAATGATCGAAGGCTTAGGTTGCACCTGTGGTTCGAAGATCCTGGAGAACTTCTTGGCACTCTACAACGCCACGGTGATCGAGAGACTGGAGGCGGCTGGAGCGGTGTTCCTGGGGAAAACGAACCAGGATGAATTTGCGATGGGCTCCTCGACAGAGAATTCTGCCTTCTTTCCAGTCCGGAACCCCCATGCATTGGACCGTGTTCCCGGTGGGTCCAGTGGCGGGTCAGCGGCAGCTGTGGCCAGTCAGATGGCGGTTACGTCACTGGGTTCAGATACGGGTGGTTCCATCCGCCAGCCAGCGTCACTATGCGGAGTGGTTGGACTGAAACCGACCTACAGTCGGGTCTCTCGATACGGCTTGGTTGCTTACGGATCCTCTCTAGATCAAATCGGTCCACTCGCCAGAACCGTGAAGGACGTGGCTGCGGTGCTCGGAGTCATCGCCGGAGGAGATCCTCACGATTCGACTTGTTCAACACTTCGAGTCCCTAATTATCTGGAGGGAATCGAAACTCCTGTCAAAGGCCTGAGAATCGGCATGCCAAAGCAGTATTTTGGCGGTGGGATCGATCCTCAAGTCCGAGAGAAAGTCAATTCCGGACTAGCCCTGCTCGAATCTCTGGGCTGCAGTTTAGTGGAGGTGGATCTTCCTCATACGGACTATGCCATTGCCTGTTACTACATCCTGGCCACCGCTGAGGCCAGTTCCAACCTGGCGCGCTACGACGGGGTTCGGTATGGGTTGCGAGTCCCTGGGGTTGACAGTCTTTCCACCATGTACCGGAAGACGCGAGATACAGGCTTTGGGGCAGAGGTCAAGCGCCGGATCATCCTGGGGACTTTTGTATTGAGTTCGGGCTATTATGACGCTTATTACTTAAAGGGCCAGAAAGTTCGGACCTTGATCAAACGGGATTTTGAAAAAGCCTTTGAAACGGTGGATTTTATCATCTCTCCTACCTCTCCAACCCCCGCCTTCCGCCTGGGTGAAAAGAGCAATGATCCGCTGGCCATGTATTTATCTGATATCTTCACTATCACAGCAAATCTTGTTGGGATTCCAGGCATTTCCTTGCCTTGCGGCAAAACGACTGAGGGTTTGCCGGTGGGACTCCAGATTCTTGGCCGGCCTTTTGATGAACAGTGTATACTGAGACTCTCTAGCGCCTTTGAACAAGCCGGTGGCTTCGAGGTCTAAGAGACACAGCTCATAAAAAAGACTGCCCATCCTTCTCCCCTTCCTGCTGCCTGGCCTGTGATCTGGCGGAGACGGCCATGAATTTCATCCTGGCATTGAGACTTCTGGGATTCTTCATCGGGGCCGTTCTGCAGTTCAGCCTGCTGGCCCTGGTCCGGCGTTACCGCCAGATCCGTAAGTTCGAGATCGTCTTCCTGTGGCTGACAGCTTGCCTATTAACTTGGAATTTCTGTAACTTCCTTGCGCTTCTTATTGAGAGCACGCAGGGGGCGACCAAGCTGGCCCAGTTCATGCTGAAGCTGGGTCCCGTTCCGATTGCCTACTGTGCCCTCTGGGTCGTTCCATCGCTGTTGTTGCATACTCATATAGCGCTGGGAGGGGTTTATCTGCAATGGCGGGTAACCTGGGTTTACCGTACAGCGGAGGCAGCTACCTACCTGCCTCTGTTGGCCCTGCCTTCTCACTTGAAAGAATTCATTGATAACTATCCATCCGGGTCTCCTTACTCCCGATACTTTGCTACCTGGTTAGCATTGGCATTGCTGGCCTCTGCAGCGTTGGAATTGCTCATGCTGAGGCGTAGTCGTCGAACGGAAGTGCGTCGACTGTTCCAGGTTCTGGCAGTGATTTTTGCGATAACTGCCGCGCTGATTTCCTACGCCTACTGGATCGAAGATTTTCAGGACGAGTGGACCCCCGCCTTCGAGACAGCCTTGACGTTGTGGTCAATCATTCCCGCAGCCGTCCTGACCTACACGATCTTCCGCTACAGGTTCTTGGATGTTGTCATTGATCGCAGCATTGGGTACATGTTTGTGGTGATTCTCTTCTTGATGGTCTACCTGGCCGGGGTCGGCTGGGTGCGAGATCGCTTGCGCGAGGCCATCCAGTTCCCTGGCATCGCCGTGGACGCAGGAATGATCTTTGCCCTATTTGTCTTTTTCAAACCCGTGCGACGCTGGGTTGACAAATCGGTGGACAGCTTCTATGCAGCTGAGATTGCTAAGTTCCAGAATCTGGCAGCCAGATTGGACGGGGCCTCCCGAACTACAGTCGAAGTAGGAAAGCTCCTTCGCTTCATGGAGGACTTACTGGAGCGGGAGTTGGGGCTAAAGCAGATTCGGATTCGTCTTCGGACCACCACTGAAGGTGAGGAGTTCTCATCAGAGTCTGAGCCGGGATCATCCGATTTGAAGGAACGAATTCTACTACCAAAGGGAAAGGAGATCATTGGGGAGATTCAAGTCTCAGAGGAGTTGGATCGCCTTTCCGCCGAGCAACGAGCCGGCCTTCGATTCTTGGTGACACAAATCGTTGCGGCCATCGAGAACTGCAAATTGTCGGAGGGTAAAATCCTTCTGGAGCGGAAGCTTGCCGAAATGGATATGCTTGCCACGCTGGGTCAAGCAGCGGCCACAGTGGCCCACAATATCAGAAATCCTTTGAGCTCAATTAAGACTATTATCCAGTTGATGCAGGAGGATAAAGAGTGCAACCACCGTCACGATCCGGACCTTTCCCTGGTCAACAACGAAATCGATCGTTTGACCAATAGTGTCCGTCAATTGTTAGAATTCTCTAAGCCAACACCAATTGTCACTGAAGTTAACCTTCAACAGGTATTACAAAAGGTCTGCTTGCTTTTCCAGCCTGAGGCCCAGCGAAGAGGGGTCTGTCTTGAATTGCAGCAGGACTCCGAAAGTCTGGTTGTGCCTGGCAACGCCGAGGTGCTGGCTGAGGTTTTCCAGAATTTGCTGGTTAATGCACTTGAAATTTCCGCGCCGCAGACCTGTATTCAAATCCGGACCTTGGCTTATCCTGGAAACCGTAAGAAATTTGCGGCAGTCCACGTCGAAGACCAAGGACCAGGAATACCGGCATGCCTGCGGGAGAAGATCTTCAAACCTTTTTTTACAACCAAACAGAAAGGTACTGGACTAGGGCTGGCCATCGTTCAACGGCGCGTAATGGACATGGGGGGGCAGGTCGCCGTGGTCAGTCCGGTTGCCGAAAACCGGGGGACGCGATTTGAGTTAATCTTCCCTTTGGTTGGTTAGTCCGGATTGCCGAGATAGTTGGAGTGAATGCAGATTGGAAGTAACCCGGAGATAGAGTCATGATGCACCGGATACTTATCGTCGACGATGAAGAAGCCGCCCGTCACGGTATTAGACGAGCGTTAGAGAGCGAGCAGATAGAGATCCTGGAAGCTGAAACAGCTGAGGCTGCTCGAAAGATCATTCAATCGCACCATCCAGACATCATGCTTACCGACATTAATATGCCGGGCGAGGATGGCATAAGCCTTCTCCGGAGCTTACCCTCGCATCAACGCAGGCCCCTGGCTGTTATGCTCACAGCCTACGGTACTGCCAAGATCGCTGTGGAGGCCATGAAAGCCGGGGCCTACGACTACATCACTAAACCGTTTGAGATTGAGGATTTGCGGCTGGTGGTCAAACGGGCAGTTGAGAAGGTCAGCCTTGAACAAGAGAATAGAGAACTCCGAAGGCAGATCCAGACAGAAGGTCACTTTGGGGGGATGATTGGGAAGAGCAAGCCCATGCAACAGGTGTTCGAGACTGCAGACCAGGTGGCATCCACGGATGTAACGGTTCTGCTCCAGGGAGAAAGCGGGACAGGAAAGGAATTGTTGGCACGGGCCATCCATGAGCGCAGTACTCGCAGAAAAGGTCCGTTTGTAGCAGTGAACTGTGCCGCTCTTCCCGATACCTTAATCGAGAGTGAACTGTTCGGGCATGAGAAGGGAGCTTTCACAGGCGCCGGGGAACAGCAGAAGGGTAAGTTCGAGCAGGCCAATGGCGGCACCATCTTTCTGGATGAGATCGGGGACATGAATTCGCTAACCCAGGCCAAGGTTTTGAGAGTGCTGGAGGATAAAAGGGTGGAACGGCTGGGCAGTAGCTCCTCTGTCCCAGTGAACGTGCGAATTATTAGTGCCACCCATCGCGACCTCCTGGCGGAAACTGGCGCGGGCCGGTTCCGCCATGATTTGTTTTACCGATTGAAGGTGGTGTCGATTGATATTCCCCCGCTCAGAAGACGGAAAGAGGACCTTCCACTCTTAATCCAATCTTTTCTGGACATGTTCTGCCTTCGACATAAGAAACAAGCTTCCTTGACCCCCGAGGTGATCCAGAGCCTGGAAAATTACCGGTGGCCGGGAAACGTTCGCGAACTCAGGAACGTCATCGAAGGCTGTGTTGTTCTGAACCGCTCCGGTATGATTCAGGCATCTGAATTGCCCCTGGAAATTACTCAGCCGCCAGTCGCTACGGGCACTCGCCCGCCAGGAGGCTCCCAGGATTCCCTTTTTTTCGCGCTGCCATTCAAGGAGGCAAAGCGAGAATTCGAGACCTGCTACCTGCGAAAACGTCTGATTGAGAACCAGGGAAATGTCAGCCGGACTGCGGCTCAGATAGGGCTCCACCGGCAAAGCCTTCAACAGAAGCTGAAAGAATTGGGCCTCCAGCGGGAATGAAGGGGGTGTAATATGAAAGCCCCACTGAGAGGGGGTTTGTGCGTGAGGGACTCCCGCATGAGGGACTCCTGTTAAGTGAAGTGTGTTTTCCATTTCCTTTTGGAAACTGTCGAATGAGTTTTTTAGTGTTCTCCGCCAAGCGCGACTCAAGGATGGTTCGTCGTGACCCACGTCGAAGCCGAACCCTGACACGACGTCTCGGGTCCGTTGCAAGGCGAGCCCATTCCACGAAAAGGTCTCTCCTTCGACTGGACCTCGCGGTGATGCTAGCCTTTTGTATGCTTTGTCCAGCATATTCAGGAGCCCGGTTTGAGATTACTCCGGATATTGACCGCCTCATCCGAAGCGGCCAATATGCCATGTATAATTGCGATTACGCCAAAGCAGATCAAAAGTTTGACGAACTGATACGCACTTTCCCTGCCCACCCTTGCGGATTTATGTACAAGGCCGAGGTCATCTGGTGGAAAGCTCTGCGCGAACCCACCAACAAAGCCTTGGAGAGTCAATTTCATCGATACACCAACGAGGCCATTCGGCATGGAGAAACTCTCGTCAACAGGGATCCCGCGGACTTCTATGCATGGTATTTCTTGGCCAGCACCTATGGAAACATGACTCGTTACTATGTGACGGTCACCAAGAGCTACCTGGGCGCAATGCGGACCGGGATGAAGGGACGTTATTACAACCTGAAGTCACTGGCTCTTAAGCCAGACTGTGTGGATTGTCTGATTGGGACCGGTTCCTTCAATTACTTCTCCGGAGCATTGCCGTCAGTCATCAAACCATTTGCCTGGATGCTCGGGGTGCGGGGAGACAGGGAAGAGGGATTGAAGCAGTTGGAAACAGCGGCTGCAAAGGGAGAGTTCGGCCAAACCGAAGCTAAAACGGTGCTACTGGGTGTCTACCACAGTGAACTGCGATATGATGACTACAGGAGTCTCAATAAGAAACTCATCGAGGAATATCCTGCCAACCATGTCTTTTACATGTGGCTGGCAAGCCGCTACATTTCAGACCATCAGTACGATGAAGGGATCGGATTCTTCTCCAATCTATTGGGAGGCCAGGGACATCCGGGAGCCAACGTCAACCAGGAGTATGCCAATTATGAAAAAGGCCGCCTGGAGCTGCAGAAGAAAGATCTGAACAATGCCATCGCCAGTTTGACCCTGGCCATCGGATTGGGGGGGAAGGACAAGAATCTCCTGGCACAGGCACACTTAATGCGTGGTTTTGCTTTGGATCTAAAGGGGGAGCGGAATTCAGCGCTTCAAGAATATCGGTCCGTTCTCTCTCTTCCTAATGTGAACGAGACGCAAAAGCAGGCAGCGCGCTTTTCAAAGACTCGCTACCAAGGGCGATTATAGTCTGGCTGGATGACAATCGAGAAATATGGACTTCATGGCAAAGCCGGATACTGCCAAAGCACATGCCCCACAAAGAAGGGTCCCATGGATTGGATGAATTCGGACGTTTGCCGGGTTTTGCGCATGGATTGCACAATATGAGAGAGGGGATAGAGGTCTTTTCCGACCAGCCCGATCACAAAGTCGTTGTCCCGCGAATCGAGCCCGTAACAGGCCAGCCGGATATCATGCCCTAGATCGGCTTCTCCATAAGCTCTTCCAATTACCGCATGCTCTCTCAGAATGGTCCCTTGCTCTTGCGGCTGAAGCTTGGCAAAGCCGCCGGTTCTGCGGAGCGGATACCAGATGGCCCAGGGCCATTCCGGATTGCACACTGTCCGCCTGGGTTTTCGTAACAGCCAATCCTCAAGGTCCTGTTCGTAACCGCCGGCGTAGGAGCGGCCTAACATGCTGAATTCCGGCCTTGGCTGGCACTCCCGAAATGGGGCGCTGGTTAAGAGCTGCCTCAGCCGCGTCACAAACATGGCTGGATCTTCACTCATCGAGAGAATCCCGATGCCTCGCGGATCATTGACATCCTGATAGAGAACACACTCCAGACCACTTTGTCTCACTGGCTCCACTAGACGGTCAGAGTTGAGACAGCCGCCATAAACCTGCAATTGCATAAACAGCCGCTTGCTGAGCGTCTGTCGTGTGCCCTCTTGAGAAACGCTTCGCTCCTGTAATTCACTATGCAAATCGTTGATC
>DATKMG010000194.1:0-4458 GCA_035541995.1 Terriglobia bacterium | reverse complement strand
GGTTTAGGAACCCATCCCCTGCCTATTTCTCCTTTCTGCTCACAGCGTCATCCCGCTTCACGTTTCTTCCAATAAGCCCGCCCGATCAGCGTTTTCCCACATTGCCTGTTTTCATCCTGCTGAGCCTAATTTCTCGAAGTTTCATCTCAATGTGTCCACGAATGGGTCCACGAAAAGGGTTGACAGAAGATGAGAATGAGCTATCTCCCTAGAATGATCGAGGAGTGCAACAATGCCAAAGAGACCAAGCGGCTATGTCTTCAGTGACGAATCAAAGCGTTGGTATGCTCGGGTCATCTATACCGGCGATAAGGGCCTGCGCCGCAACATCAAACGGAGAGCAGAAAACAAAACCCATGCAAAGGAGATCTTAAGAGAGTTGTTGCAGGATTTGGATAATCTTGGCTACAAAGCATTGGACGGCAGTCGAATGACGTTTGCCGAGTTGGCCGATTACCATGAGAAGACTTATCTGAATCCTGCTGAATATGTAAATGGCCGCAAGGTGACAGGATTGCGATCCTATCGCGATTTGCGCCATCGCCTCGTGAGATTGCGCGAGTATTTTGGAAGCAGGAAAATCCGTTTCATCACTTATGGAGAAATTGAATGCTACCGCGCGCTGAGGCTCCGAACTCCAACGCAGCGCGGGAAACAGCGTTCAATTGCCACGGTCAACCGGGAACTTTCCCTGTTGCGAAGGGTCTTGAATGTGGCTGTGCGCGAGGGATGGCTTATCAGGAATCCCTTGAACGCGGGAGGCACTATGATCAGTCTCGCCGATGAATCCAGCGTGAACGGATCTTGACTCGAGATGAAGAAATCAAGCTCTTAAGGGCCTGTCTTGGTCCTCGAGCCCATTTGAGACCGATATTGATTATGGCACTCGACACGGGGATGCGCCGTAGCGAAATCTTCAAGCTTCGCTAGCCCGACGTTGATTTCACTCATAAACTGATCACCATTCGCGCTTTCAATACCAAGACCATGCGGGAGCGTCAGGTAGCAATGACGCCGCGGCTTGAGCTCGAGCTTCGTCAACTACGACAAGCGGCACCCCCCGATTGGACTGGGTTGGTGTTTGGTATCAAGGACACTGTCAAGCGTTCGTTTGACACAGCTAAGAGGAATGCAAATCTCAAAGACGTTCGATTCCATGATTTGCGCCACACGGCCGCGACCCGTTTAGTTCAAGGACACATTCCTATTTCGGAAGTCGGGCGAGTTCTGGGGCATACACAGACAAACACGACTTATCGATACGTCAATGCTAATGCAGAAACCGCCAGACGCGCAACCGATGTTCTTGCCGAATTCGGGAATGAGAGTCTGGGCGGGAAGGGCGTTGAATCAGGTGATCAATCTAATAATAAAGCATCCCTCCCGACACCTCCCACAGATTCCAAGAGTTGATGCTTTGAGATCGTCAGTAGAAGCCATTCCAGTCAGGTAGTGACTCCACAAATCGCTGACTGGAACTATCCTTCTAAATCGTTCCTGCCTTGCATTTGCTCACCACCCGACAGTTGAATTGTCCTAAACGAGCCATGCTTACGCCTTGCATGAAATTCGATTTCGTCAGAGAAAAGCATCCGTGAGATCGAGCTCGAGGCGAGTATGTTTGCTTCCACTTCCCAACTTTCCGACAGTCTAAAGGAATCCGGTTACGTCATTGATCCAGTCACGCTGCAGACAGTCTATCTGGGACTCCACATGGACAAGCCATTGTTGATCGAGGGACCGGCCGGCAGCGGCAAGACCGAGCTGGCGTATGCGCTGGCTGCGGCCCTTCACACTCAAGTCGAGCGCCTGCAGTGCTACGAGGGGATCACCGCCGATAAAGCGATCGGCAGCTTTGATGCTGCTCTCCAAAGGCTCTATCTGGAGACTCAGACGGCAGCTCTGGTCAAAGATTGGGCCGTTATCCGAAGAGACCTACATTCTCTCGATTTCTTCGTTCGAGGTCCTCTTCTTCGGGCCTTGCTTTATGAGGGTCAACCTTGCGTACTGCTGATCGATGAACTCGATAAGGTGGACCAAGCCTTTGAGGCCATGCTACTCGAGATCCTCAGTGTCTGGCAGTTAAGCATTCCCAAGCTGGGTACTATCCAGGCTACCACCATCCCGTTTGTCATTCTGACGTCCAATGAGGAACGCCGACTAGGGGATCCACTGCGACGCCGTTGTCTCTACCTCAGGTTCGATGACCCAACCCCGGAACGAGAGCGTGAGGTTCTGGCCCTGCGGGGAAAAAACCAGAATCCAGAGCTGAGCGCACAGATTGCTGGCCTTGGGATGGCCCTGCGCGGTTGGAGTCTGGAGAAACCACCTTCCATCTCTGAAATGCTGGATGTCGCGCACGCTCTCAAGCTGCTGGGAGCCAACGAAATCACACCCCAACTGCGGGACGCTCTGCTCCCTGTATTGGCTAAGACCGAATCCGACCGCAAGAGGCTCTTGCTTAAAGACGCCTGGGAAAGCCTGGTGTTTGATGCCATCAGCTACCGGGACCAATTACTGGAGGGAGGGACAAATAGATGTCATGCCGGGTAGGTCGAATTGTTTCAATCCTCTTTTGTCTGAGTCCAACCCCTTTGATGGTTGCTTCCGACATAAATTGGGAGGCACGTATTCAGAGGGTTTCGCAGTATTACGCCTCCTATTGCGCCCGACATTACAGAGTCCCGGTGGAACTCGTAAAAGCCATCATGGAGGTTGAATCCGGATGGAACCCCCAAGCGCAGTCAGGGAAAGGAGCAGTCGGGCTAATGCAATTGATGCCCAAGACCGCCGTGCGTTTCCAGGTGAAGAACTGCTATAACATTGAACAGAACATTCGTGGCGGGGTTGCGTACCTTGCCCAACTCTACCTGCTCTTCCACGGAGATCTACGCCTGGTCAGCGCTGCTTATTTCACAGGTGAAGGTCGTATTCTCATGAAGAAGCTGGCCTATGCGTCACCTGATACCTTGGCCTACGTCAGACAAGTCGCCCGTACCTTCCGACAGAAGCAAAGATCGAACCAACAAAGAGAACTGCAGGAGGAAAGTAATGCTGCCAAGAAATCCCAGCCTGTTTGCCCTCGTCCCGTGGGTCAATATTGTGATCAGCCTGATCGTTGTGTCACCGATCAAAGCAGTTGACTCCCAGACCCGTGAATTGGAGCCTTTGGTGTTGAGTAAGCCCATTTGGTTGGACGGAGGACAGAACCAATGAGCCATGAAAGCACTACCCCTGGAGAAGGCCAATCGGATGCTACAAAGAGCAAGGATCTCGATGAGCCGGTGGAGCCACCCAAGCGACCTATTGACCGGTGGATCGAAGCCTTAATCCGACGGGCAAACGGAGGCAAACAAGCCAGGAAACTACCTGAGAAAGCCAAACAAGATCGAATGAGACCGGCTTTGCTGGGTCTGGTGGCCGCTGTTGTTGTCGTTATCATCCTGTTGGGCTTGTTCTCAAACCCCATAAACAATAAGAGGCTAAGGAGATTTGCCGACCATCGGGCTCCTAACCTGGGGAGACCTCAGGTTACAGACCCGCTCACGCCGGCGCCCGAAAGCCCAGACCGTTCGGTTACGCCGCTGATGGGCGCCGATGTCGGTTCGCAGTCTGATTCAGCCCACGGCTTGGTGACCGAGAGTGACTTAAGGGAAAGCAGTCGGCACAATGGGGCTCGGCTTTCCGATCCGGCCTCGGTAGCTATCACACCAACTCCGGACCTTCCAATTCATGTGCCAAAAGCTTCCTCACCACTAAGGGGCAACCAAAGCTTTGGTGGAGCTCAACCTCACACTCTGGGACAAATCGAATTCTCCGATTCAGCCACAGGCAAGCCAGAGTCGCTGGCGGAAGTCGAAGCTCGCATCGCCCATTTGGAAGCATTGAAGAACCGGGCGACCCAACCCTCTCCACAACAGGTCAATGAGCCTCTGTCTAAATCCTCCCTGGTGTTTGTTTCCAATCCCCGCACAGAGCCTGCGGTTATATCGACTCACAGATCAAGAGATGGCTCCTTTGCCCGGAATATTGTCACCCAGTTGGATCTGTCAGCAGGGATGCGCCTGATGGTAAGACTGCAATCAGCAATTACCACTGCGGTAGCAGCCCCGGTCGTGGCTGAGGTGGAATACAACTACGAGACAGATGGAGAGATCGTCGTGCCTGCTGGATCGAAAGTTATCGGCAAACTGGAGCAAGCCAACCGCTCCGGGCAATTGTCGGTCAGGTTCACCGAGATTACCCTGCCTGATGGGGGTTCCTATGGTATTGACGGCATGGCCCTGGCACTGGATCACGGACCCCTGAAAGGTGAAGTTGGGGGGAAGAGAGACCTCGCACGGTTTGTAACTCGGGCCGCTACTGGAGTTGGCGTGGTGGCAGCACAGGTGGTCGGAATGCACGGAGGCTTGAACGGCCCAATCAATAATGGCGTTCTCATTCGAGACAGGTTGACCG
>DATKMG010000193.1:0-3758 GCA_035541995.1 Terriglobia bacterium | reverse complement strand
TGGCCCAGCTCCATTGGCCACTGCAGGGTCTGGCTCAGGATCGTTGGAAGCCGACTTCTTCCTGGGGCTTCTCTATGATGTCTAACGTGGTGTCAATTCCGGGACCTGGGGACAGCGTTCCACTGTGATCTCGGGCTTTGTCACCGATGAGTGGCGGGCGAGCAGTTCGCTGACTATTAACGCGGGACTCCGCTACGAAACCCACACCCCCTGGGTGGAGGTGTACGACCGCCAAACGAACTTTGCACCGTTCAGCGGGGAAATTCAGAGCCCGACGCAGGCCAACATTTACAGCAACCAACGAGCCCTCTACAACAACTACAATTGGGGGCTTGGGGACCTCCAACCACGATTTGGGTTTGCCTGGAACCCGCAGGCTATGAATAAATCCATCGTAGTTCGGGGTGCCTACACAGTATCCAGCTACCTGGAGGGGACGGGCACCAATCTGCGACTCACGATCAATCCTCCCTTTACGACCGAGTATAACAACGATTACTCCAGCCTGGCCTATCCTGCATCAACTACTGACCAGGGAATGACAGTTCTGCAGGCCACCAACCCTTATCAGAACGCCACGATTCGTCTGTGGGACCCGAACGTGAAGCCTGCAATTGTCCAGCAGTGGAGCCTCACCCTGGAAAAGCAGTTTGGCAACAGCACCACCCTCTCAACGGCCTATGTGGGCCAGCATGGAACGCACCTGATGGTTCCCATGCCTTACTTCCAGAGGCAACTGCTTGGTGTGGATGCCAATGGCAAGCCGATTACCGCGCCCAGTCCCTACCTATCTGGTAATCCCGAACTTGCTGGCATCAGCCAGATTTCCGGGACGGAGTCCAACGGCAACCAGAGGTACGATGCCCTGCAAGCCACCATACGCAAGCGGATGAGCCAGGGCTTGCAGTACCAGGTGGCCTATACATACTCCAAGTGTATGACCGACGCCCTCGGATATTACGGGTCCTGGGGCAGCCAGGTCAGCACGAATTCGGCGTACTGGCAAAACCTGTACGACGAAAAGTCTGAATGGGGCCCATGCTTCTTCGATGTCAAGCATAACCTGACCAGCTATGTGGTCTACGAGTTGCCTGTGGGCAAGGGCAAAGCCATCGGCAACGACTGGAATTCTGTGGCTCGAACCGCCCTGGGCAACTGGCAGGTGAGCGGTATCCTTACGCTGCGTGGCGGTTTCGCAAGTACCATCAGTGGCCCTGATGCGACTGGCACTCATTCTCGCGGGATGCGGGGGGATTGCGTCGGCCCGGTCAACAAATATGGTATCGGCACGAATTCTCCGCTAGGCGGATACCAGTATTTCGACCCCTCGGCGTATGCAGCAGCTCCCGTCGGTGCGTTTGGGAATTGTGGAAATGGAACATTGTATGGGCCGGGGATGAGGAGCTTCGACATGGGGATTTCGAAGAACTTCCTCCTCACCGAGCGGTATAAGTTCGAGTTCCGCTCCGAGTTCATCAACTTGACCAATACGCCCATTTTCAATGCTCCGGATACCGGTGTGGGTCCGACGATGGGAAGGATTACGAGCACGCAAGGAGCACGGCAAATCCAATTTGCCCTGAAGTTCCTGTTCTAATGCCTTTGATTGCCCTGCCGGTTGGGGCACGAGAAGGCACCCAAGCTAAAGCGGGGAACCACGGTTCCCCGCTTTTTTTGTTTCCTCACTCCACAAGACCGCGTGTTTCAAAATCTGAACAGGAATATAGTGGCCTCTCAGGCCGTTCCATTCTGATTCTTCTCACCAGTTATCATCTCTATTTATCCGAAGGATTTTTCTTACCTTTCTCCTATAAATGCGGTTTTCACAGGCGCCGCGGAGGCGCGGCGTCTCCATAACCCTGGAGATGGGACGCCTTCGTCTCGACGAAGCGGGGCCCTCCAGCATTTTCATTGCCCGGGTGATCTGATAAGGTCATGGGGCACTCTCTTCTCAATTTTGACTGGAGAGGTTTCCCCCTTCCTTAACCGTTACGATCTGCCGCGATTTCACCTTGCTGAACTTTTGAACCAGACCCGAGGGCCAGATGACCTCCAATTCGTCGACCATGGTGCTCGTTCCCAAGCCAAAATGGGCGCGAGGATCATTGCTGGAGCAAAAACCACCGCTCTGGTGCACCTCCTGCATTTGCTCAATCCCCCCCGCACGCACAATCACCCTGGCACCGAGCCCATCGCGATTGCTTCGTGTCCCTACCAGGCGGACCAGAATCCACTGGGCATCCGGGAGTGACTCGCATCGAAGCAACCATGGACTTGAATCCAGATTGTTAATTACAACATCAATATCTCCATCATTGTCCAAATCACCGAATGCTGCGGCCCGGCCCAATTCCTTGCGGAGAAGGTCCTTCCCCAGCAAGGCAGTCACGTCCTGGAATCTTCCATTCCCAAGGTTTCGAAAGACCTGGGGGTGCTGTTTGAACCCGGCATCCATGTGCCATTGGTCGGCTTCCGGGTACACATGACCGTTGACCATGAAGAGGTCCGGCCATCCATCCAGATCGACATCGACGAACTTAGTGGCCCACTTCAACATGGGCCAGGTCGCCCAACGCAGACCAGCCTCCTCCGTAACATCTTTGAAAATCCCCCGGCCGATGTTACGGCGCAGGGTACTATAGTCATCCGCAAAATTCCCCACAATTAAATCGAGCCAACCGTCGTGGTCGTAATCACCGAAATCAGCGCCCATGCCTGCCTGCTCCAGTCCATCCCGGCTATAGGCGCAGCCGGAATCGACCCCAATCTCCTCAAAGGTGCCGTCCTTGCGGTTGTGAAACAGCAGATTGGGTGTGCTGTCGTTGGAGACGAAAAGGTCAGGCCAGCCGTCGTTGTCCACATCCATCCATAGCGGCGTGAAACTGTAAAACTTCGGCACATCGGGGCCTAGCGCTTTTTGGGTCACATCAGTGAAAGTGCCGTCCCGGTTGTTGTGGTAAAGGATGCCGGAAAGAGGTTTAAGCCCCCGGGGTCCGCAATAGACCGGAGCGCCCATGTATTGACAATATCGCATGGTTCCCTTTCGCGGGATTTCTTCACGCTTGAAGTCAATGTAACGGGCAACATACAAGTCCAAATATCCATCGCGATCATAGTCCCCCCAGGCTGCTCCAGTGCTCCAACTTCCGGCGGCAACACCAGCTTTCGAGGTTACGTCCGCAAAGGTCCCATCGCCGTTGTTGTGATACAGCTTGTTTTGGCCGTAGAAGGTCACATAGAGATCGACCAACCCGTCATTGTCGTAATCAGCCGCTGCCGCACCGGTGCCCCAGCCCCACGCGCCCAGGCCCGCAGCCTCAGTCACATCTGTGAATGTGCCGTCTCGATTATTTCTAAACAGCTTGTTTCGATGAGGACGAGAGGCCTTGGCATTCTCCAGTTCTTCAAAAGTAGCCCCGCTGACCAGGAAGATATCCAGCCATCCGTCATTGTTGTAGTCAAGAACAGCAACTCCTCCCCCTTTCGCTTCCAGGATATACTCCTTTTGTGGCCCCCCGGCGACGTGACGGAAACTACTGATCCGCGCAGTATGGCTCACCTCAGTGAAATGAACTCCAGGCTTCGGGCTTTTGCCCTGGTCGGGCTGAGACACGGTGTTGAGTACCAACCAGCCCAAAAAGCTCATCACAATGAGTGTTGCCGTCCTCCTCATGGATTGTCTCCCCGGGGATTCGCCTGGATCAAAGCTCTCTCCTCCTGGTGCTGTTGGCGCTGCATAGCCTGGAACTGCTCGAGGA
>DATKMG010000192.1:0-8462 GCA_035541995.1 Terriglobia bacterium | reverse complement strand
CTGTCAGTTCCGGCCGATTGTGGTAGCCTCGGGCTAAGCTGACTCCTCCTATGTAGAGCTCCCCCACCGCCCCGATGGGAACCGGGTTCTGCACCCTGTCCAACAGGTATATCTCCGTGTTCGCTATGGGCCGGCCGATTGTGATATCCTCTGCCGAACTTACCCTACCGGCGCTCGCGTTCGCAGTCGTCTCTGTTGGCCCATAGAGATTCCAGATCCCAACCCGCGGCAATTTTGCCAAAGTCTTTTCTATCAACTCTTTGTTGATTCGTTCCCCACCCAGCAACAGGCCGGTCACGCTCTCCGCTGGAATTGTCGCCTGCCCGGAATGAACTGCCGCAATTATCGATTCCCATAAGGATGGCACGCAGTTGAATCCTACATGGTCTTGAGCCCTTAGAGCCTGCGCTAATGCGGCCGGCCGAGTTACCGTATCCTGCGAAAGAATC
Organism: Terriglobia bacterium; assembly: GCA_035541995.1. Taxonomy (GTDB): domain Bacteria; phylum Acidobacteriota; class Terriglobia; order Versatilivoradales; family Versatilivoraceae; genus DATKMG01. The sequence goes on along the minus strand of DATKMG010000192.1, from coordinate 8,013 downwards.
CAGATCGCGCTGCCGCGCAGCAGAGGAGCCCACAGTTGTTTCAATGCGGCGTCAAACGATAGACCACTGACCAAGGGAATACGCTCCATACTGCCAACCGCCAGGCTCCCATTGACCCAACTGAGATAGTTGATCAGGCTGGTGTGCTGAATCATAACCCCCTTGGGGGTTCCGGTGGATCCTGAGGTGTACATTACGTAGGCCAAGTGCTCAGGCAGTGTGCGGCAAACCAGATTCTGTCTGCCCTGCCGGGCTATGGCATCCCAATCGCTGTCAAGACAAACTACTCTGGCTCCTCCCTTCGGAAGCCTCCGCGCAAGACTTTGCTGGGTGAGCAGCACGGACGCCTGAATATCCCCCACTATGAAAGCCAGCCGCTCCGCGGGATAATTCGGGTCCAGGGGGACATACGCTCCGCCTGACTTCAGGATTCCCAACAGCCCGATCACCATCTCCAGCGAGCGCTCCACACAGATGCCCACCAGAGCCTCTAGCCCCACCCCCAGCTTCCTAAGATGACGCGCCAGCTGGTTGGCTCTTTGATTCAGTTCCCGGTAGGTCATTCGTTGGCCTTCGAAGACCACCGCCACCGCTTCAGGCGTTCGCTCTACTTGTTCTTCAAATAGTTGATGAAAACACCGGTCCTTGCGATATTCCCTTTTCGTGTTGTTCCATTCGACGAGTAGCTGGTGGCGTTCTTCCCGGGTTAGAATGGCCATATCGCAAATTCGCCGCCAGGGATTGGATACAATTCCTTCCAGAATGGTCTCGAACTGGCCGAGCAGACGGGCGATGGTGACATCGTCAAAGCGCTGTCGATCGTAGGTGATCTCAAGCAAAAGCCGCCGGTCCAAACAGCCACGAATCGTCAGAGGATAGTTTGTCCTTCCGACCAAACGAAATCTCCGCTTCCTAAAGCTCTTCGATCGTGTCCGCAATGAGTCATTGAGTTCATAGTTCTCAAAAACCAGGAGGCTTTCAAACAGGGGCTGGCCCGAGTCCGCCCTCGCCCACTGCTGTACCCTGAACAGCGGGGTGTGCTCGTGTTCCCTAACCGCTATCCAATGAGCCCGCAACTGCTGCAGCCACGGTAACAGCAAATTGTCTGGTGATACCTGAACCCGGACCGGCAACGTGTTGATCAGGATCCCTACCATGGACTCGGCACCCTCCAGTGCCGACTTCCGACAGGCCCTGGTCACACCGAATACCACTTCCTCTTTGCCGCTATAACGGCTCAAGAGCAGTGCCCAGGCTCCTTGCAGCAGGGTATTGAGCGTCACTTGGTGTTCGTCTGCCAGTTTGCGGAGTTCGAGGGTTCGCCGTCGGGAGAGGCGGACCATCTGATTCCTTGACTCCTCTTTCGTATCAGTCCCGCCGGCTTGGGCCTTGATTATGTCGATTGGAGTAGGCATGATCGCGTCTTGGAACATCTCCCGCCAGAAATCCTCAGACCGGTTGAAATCCTGTTTACCTAACCAATCGATGTAGTCCTTGAAAGGCCGGGACGCTTTCAACTGGATGTCCCCGCCGTGGAAAGCTGCTTCGTAGAAGGCAAAAAGCTCCTCCAGCAGCACCAGCCGAGAGCGTCCGTCGAGCAAGGCATGGTGTGATGTCCAGACCAAGCGGTAGTCGGCAGCTTTCCAGCGAAATAGGGCCACCCGCAGCAACGGGGCCCGGGTGCAATCAAACCCCTGACGGCGATCAGCTTCCAGGTAGTCCTCTAGACCTTGTTCTTGCGCTCGACCTGACAACTCCCGCCAGTCGTGCTCTTCAAACGGTAGCTGTACAAACTGATGCACGGTCTGAAGAGGCCGTTCCTGGCCCTCCAGGCAAAAGCTGGTCCTAAGAACGCCGTGCCGTTCCAGGAGTCGTTGCCACGCCATCCGGAACGCAGAGACATTCAGCTCCTCTCTCAATTCCCCGACCATCTGTTGGACATATACACCAGAACGCGGATTATACAGGCTGTGGAACAACATGCCTTCCTGCATGGGAGACAACGCGTAGGAGGCATCGAGATTCGCCTTGGTCATCGATATTCCCTCAATAGGGGAGAACAGGCCAATGGGCATGCACCCCGCGCACTCAACTCATTTGCCCCCATCTGACTGCAGGGTAGCCGGATACCGCAAAACAGCATCCGCCAACCCTGTTAGCTGCGACATAGGAAATCGCTCCGGTATGGATCAGCGGACTGTGGCAGGTGACTGTAATTATTTCTTCAGGTTTCAGATCTGCCATAGGTCGATGGAAAGCGACCGTGCATTTTTGGGACCAACAAGTCTACCGAGGGTCGAAATTTACTCGTTACTCCTGTATGAGATAGGAGGCGAAGACCCAGTGTGAAGGTCGGTTCTATCCCTGAAAGTGTAAATCTTTTCCTGTATTGGCCATTTCCGGACAGGACTTTGTCCCTTGGCACTCCTCTTTCGTGCAACTCGGTCATTGAAAAAATGGGACTTGGCCCTATCTTTGTTGGGGCTCATTGCCCACTCGAATGATCGCTCACATGGTTGATAATAGATAAAGGATAATGAAGGCATCGTGAGAAACTACGCAGCCATGATTTCATTGGCAGTGCTTGTCTGAAACGCCAGCGCGGCTCACAATGTCTATCGAAAAATGGTTGCCAGCCCGCTATATGGCTTCGTTCACCTGGCCGGTGCCGTCGCAACTGGTTGAACGGGGTGGTGATGGCGTTACCTACTACAACAAGTCGCGGAAAGTCGATGAGCCATTCATTGCCACACTGTCGATGGATCGCACGTGGGTAGTTGCAAGCTTCACCCGAGAAACAGGAAACGTGTGGAGCAATCCGGATCTGACGTGTCAACATGTGGACCCACAAATTCCGTTGCCGACACACCAGAAGGGGAAAGTAGAAGTGAAGGTGCTTGTTCTTGGCAGCTCGCTCGAAGACGCTCAGCAGAGGATGCTAGAGCAGAGGAGTTCGTTGAAGTGAAACTTACTGTCGAGAAAGAATCCAGTTTTTATCTCTTGTCGGATCTGCCGCTCCACCGACAAGTGCAGGTGGGTCGACTGGTTGCATTGATTCTGAAATCGACATCTTGATGCACAATACCGGCTGCATTGTTCAGAACGGGAGATATGGCAAGAAACGTTGAAATTAAGGCTCGCATCGAACGCGTTGAGTTTATCCTCCCGAAGGTCGCTGCCATCGCCGACAAGGGACCCGTCGAAATCATTCAGGACGACACTTTTTTCGCCTGCCCGAACGGTCGGTTGAAGCTTCGTGTCGTTTCGCCAGGCGAGGGAGAACTCATCTTCTATCGGGACGGCCACCCTGGGTGTAGGATCTGTTGACCTCACGAATGTTGACCTGGTTGAAGAGATTGAATACCTCCATGCCCAGATCAGTGGAGATCCTCTCTCAAAGGTGGATATGCCGCATCAGCCGGAAGTCCGCGGCCGCATGACCGCCGGTCTGATAAGTGTTCCTACCGAGATTTCCCACCGAACCCAGCGGAGGCTGAACTAATCCCACCTTCCCATGTCAGCATTCAGGTGTTCGGCTGTCGGCGCCAATCGGTCTGATCAACTACGCGGTGGGATATTAAACAACAGGCGGCAAGTTGCGTTCTTTACGAGGTGTTGGGCCGTAGTGCCCAAAATAATTTCCCCAAGGGTGCGGCGGTGGTGATAACCGAGCACGGACAGTTCAATTTTGTTTTGCTTCATTTCGTCGAGCAGGGCGGAAGCCGCGCTGTGAGCCCTCACTGTGAGTGTGCGGACCTGCATTTGGTTGCTTGCTGCAATGCGGAAAGCTTTGTCGAGGATCTCCTTCGCGGTTGATTCTAGCTCGGGTACCTCAGCATAGAGGGGCGTGGAATCGGGCAGCTCAATGACATGAACCAGCAGCAGGGATGCTGCTGCGGCTCCCAAATGACAAGCTAATTCCGTCAGCTCACAAGCGTGGTCGAGTGTCTTTAATCCTATGAGAATTCGCTCGGGCCTTTTCATTATGAATGCCCTTGAAGGTGATACAATGAAGGTGAAATTAGCACATATTAGGGCGTGCGGTCAATAAACTCCGCCTGAGGGACATTTCAGGGGTTCATTTGTTTCCAAGTTGACCAATTCTGTTATCGTGATCGCGCTGGAGCCAGTGCATGCCGTGTGGCTGGAAATTTCTTCGAATATGGATGACTGGACCGATGCGGAACGGAGAGCGCCATGGCAGCAGATGAGTTTAAGGCGTTGAATACCGCGGATCTCGCTTGGGAAGAGCGCTTCAACGAGACATTGGGGAAGACCCTCTACCGCAAGAACCTCCATGAAGATGCGGAGACTGGGATGGAGATCCGCCTGGTACGATATCCCAAGGGGGTCATTAACAAGAGACACACGCACCCCTGTGCCCACGGCATGTACGTGCTCGAGGGCAACTTGGTAACCCACAAGGGCGACTATGGACCTGGAACTTTCGTCTGGTTCCCAGAAGGCGAGGTGATGGAGCATGGTGCGGGTACAGAAGGGGACGTCACGGTCATATTTATTACAAACAAACCTTTCCGAATCGATTATCTGTAGCATGTGCTGCTTTCCAATGCTCCATCGAAACTCCCTATTTGCTCAACTGCCTGATAATCATCGACCCTGACTTTTTTTGCTCCCTCCTTGGACCAGATGAAGAGAATCCGCCATGATCGTTCACCCTGATGATCTGCCAGCCCCTGAGTTTCCCGCTGAGCGTCTCCAAACGATTACCAGTCGGTGATTTCAAATCGTCCAAGCAACGCCCCCTCAAAAATAAAACCTTGGGTTTTCGCGAACTTCACGAAATCGCGGAAAGATTGCAGCTCTATGAACTGCCAACCATTGTGTTTTGAGAGGCTTATCAATTGGCGCTTGCATTGCAACGATGAATCTGAACGCAGGTCCGGAAGATTTGTACGAGTCTGGTAGCATTGCTCAGAGAGGCTTGATAAAATACAAGCTCCCGGTAACGTTTGGTAAGCGAAGGCAAGCTGAATCAGATTTAGACTGATCTCAACCGCCCTTGTCATCACAGCGCAGGCATAACAGGGAGTGCAGAAGCATGATGCTTGCTGCCGAAAAGAGACTATTCCTTTTTCTCACGGCACTGTTTCCAATCGTTGACCCGCTGGGCGGAAGCCCGATCTTCCTGGCTATGACGAAGGAATATTCACCCAACACGCGGAGAGAACTATCCTGGCGGATCGCGATGGACAGTTTTTTCCTGCTGGTTGGGTCCCACTTCATCGGAACCCACATCCTCGCTTTCTTTGGAATTTCTATGGAACGGCATCCGCGCGCTTTTGGAGCAGGTGCCCTTACACGTCAGACTTGTATGAAACTCAGTGAATACCGGAAGAAGCGTAACTTCGATGCGACACCAGAGCCGCGGGGCGCAGGTAGTGCCTCCAAGAAGGACAACGGGTCGCTCATTTACACTGCACAGAAGCACATGGCCTCGCAGCTGCACTACGATTTTCGTCTGGAATGGCGCGGCGTACTGCTCTCCTGGGCGGTCCCGAAAGGTCCCTCGCTCGATCCTTCGGTGAAGCGCCTCGCCATTCGGACGGAAGATCACCCGGCGGAATATGCTGACTTTGAGGGGGTGATTCCCGCAGGTCAATATGGTGCGGGAACGGTAATGTTATGGGATCGAGGAACCTGGCAGCCGGAAAGCGCTGATGTGGACGCTTCATTGCAGGCGGGAGAGATCAAGTTCACGCTTTACGGGAAAAAACTCCGGGGATCGTGGGTCCTGGTTCACACCCGGGGCTTTGGGAGTAATCCCGCTCGATCCGCCTGGCTGCTTATCAAACATCGCGATCAGTATGCATCCACAGGGGATGTGACACAGGAGGAGCCGCGCTCCGTCGCGAGCCAGCGTCTTCTTGCAGAGATCGCACGGGACGGAGGAGGCGATGTCGAGAGAGCTTCGATGGCTGATCCGGCCGGCAAAGGGCGACCCACGGCAAGCGCGAATCCGGCGCCAGGACGCATGGGGCGGAGAAAGCGGACATTATGACGGACCGGATTCCCTTTCGTGTTCAGCCGATGCTGGCGACGCTGGTTCCCGAGCCATTCGACAGGCCTGGTTGGGTCTATGAAGAGAAATACGACGGCTTTCGGATCCTCGCCTATAAGGAAGGGGCCGTCGTCAGCCTTCTGTCCAGAAACGGCAAGGACCGCACCGGGAGAAACGGGATGACAGGGAGGACTTCTTTCGCGCCCGCCAGTCGCTGAAAAATGCAGTGGCCGCTCTGAAGAGGCTGTAGAGCGGTGGTCTTTTCTTGAGCGAGATCGTTCAATGGCTCGACGATGTGACCATAGCCCGCATGATTGACGAGACAGTTTGCCACATCCTCAGCCTTGACGGAAAATAGGAGAATTGAATCATGGCGACAAACACTCTTTCCCCGGAACTGCTCCACAAGATGGACGCGTATTGGCGCGCCGCTAACTATCTGTCGGTCGGGCAGATTTATCTTCATGACAATCCCCTGCTGAAGCGGCCTTTGACGCTGGCGGATGTGAAGCACCTGCTGCTGGGGCACTGGGGTACGACTCCGGGGCAAAACTTCATCTATGTACATCTGAACCGAGTCATCAAAAAATATGACCTCGATATGATTTACGTCTCCGGACCCGGGCATGGCGGCCCTTCCGTGGTAGCCAACACCTACCTAGAGGGCACTTACAGTGAGGTTTATCCCAACATCAGCCAGGATGAGGCGGGGCTGCGGAGGCTCTTTATTCAGTTTTCGTTTCCCGGAGGGATTCCTAGCCACGCCTCGCCGGAGTGCCCGGGTTCGATCCACGAGGGGGGTGAGTTGGGCTATTCGCTCAGCCATTCGTTCGGGGCGGTGTTCGATAATCCCAATCTTGTCGTCGCCTGCGTCGTCGGCGATGGCGAGGCCGAAACCGGGCCGCTGGCCACAGCCTGGCATTCCAACAAGTTTCTCAATCCTGCCACCGACGGCGCGGTCCTGCCGATCCTGCATCTCAACGGCTACAAGATTTCCAACCCAACCCTCCTCGCGCGTATCAGCCGCGAGGAATTGGAACAGTTGCTCCGCGGCTACGGGTGGACGCCTTACTTCGTCGAGGGTCACGAGCCGGCATTCATGCACGAGTCCATGGCCGCGACGCTCGACACAGCGGTGGAGCAGATCAAGAAAATCCATCAGGACGCCCGCGTCCACGGTAAGATCGAGCGTCCGCGTTGGCCGGTGATTGTCCTCAATTCGCCCAAGGGTTGGACGGGGCCGAAGAGGGTCGATGGCCTGCAGGTTGAAGGGACCTTCCGTTCGCACCAGGTGCCGCTCTCCGACCCGGCCACCCATCCCGAACACCTCAAGCTGTTGGAAGACTGGCTGAGGAGCTATCGGCCGGAGGAGCTCTTCGACGAGCAGGGCCGCCTGAAACCGGAACTGGCCGACCTTGCGCCCAAGGGCGAACGGCGCATGGGCGCTAATCCCCACGCCAACGGAGGTATTCTGCTCCGCGACCTGCGGATGCCGGATTTTCGGGACTATGCGGCCGACGTACCCTTCCCAGGGACGCCCGGCATCGGCGATACGCATGTGCTCGGGCCTTTCCTGCGCGATGTGACGAAGCTGAACAGCGAGAAGCGAAATTTCCGCATATGGGGCCCTGACGAGACGCTCTCCAACGGCCTGGAAGCCCTCTTTCAAGTGACCCAACGCCAATGGGATGCCGCGACTGTCCCGAACGACGAATTTCTCGCCCCTGAGGGCCGTGTAATGGAAATGCTCAGCGAGCACCAATGCGAGGGCTGGCTGGAGGGTTATCTGCTCACTGGCCGGCATGGGCTTTTCAATTGTTACGAGGCCTTCATCCACATCGTCGATTCGATGTTCAATCAGCACGCCAAGTGGCTCAAGGTTACGTCGCATCTGCCGTGGCGGCACAAAATCGCATCGCTCAACTATCTTCTGAGCTCTCACGTTTGGCGGCAAGATCACAACGGTTTCACCCACCAGGATCCCGGCTTCT
>DATKMG010000191.1:0-3433 GCA_035541995.1 Terriglobia bacterium | reverse complement strand
GATAAAGGTCCTCCAGTCCCTAAAAGACCTGGATACAGGGGGCCTCACGCCACCGTTGACAATCAAAGACAATAGGTTTCCAGTGGCCCGAATTCTAAAATCCAATCCGGAAAAGGGAATACTCGAGCCTGTATCAGATTGGATCAAATTTTATTGAGTTCATCGCGACAAGAAACCATCTCGAAGACTCAAAAACGAGCACTGAAATATATCAAGTGTACCGCCGATCATTAGGAGCGCAATGTTTCAATCGGGCTACTTTGGGATTCGCCTTACCAATATGAAAGAAGAAGAGTATCGGAGGAAAGCAGTGGGAAAGGATTACTACTTGTATTCAAGCCGGCACCAGAAGGTATTCTTCTCGCTGCCCCCGCAATGGTCGCTTGCCCATTTCATAGAAAGCCGAGAAGATGTTCCCATACCCTCGGTTGAGCAGATGGCTCAGGAGGCGCTCGAGACGCCCCTGGAAATGGCTTCCCTGAAAGACCTCGTCTCCGGTGCCAAAAAAGTCGCGATTCTCGTAGACGACTGGACTCGCCCTACGCCCGTTGCCGACATACTGCAAGTTCTGCTCCCTTATTTGGTCCGCAACGGCCTTGCCAGAGAAAAAATCACTATCGTTATAGCGCTTGGAACTCATGTGAGCCTGACGCAGGACGAACTGGTGGCGCGAGTCGGAAGTTCGACGGCATCGCTCTATAGAATCATCCAGCACGACGCCTGGCAACACGATCTGGTGCCCATCCCGGTACCCGAAGACGACCGTGTTGTAAAAATCAATCCGGAAGTTGCTCAGGCAGATGTGAAAATAGGAATGAGCTCGATCCTGCCCCACCCAATGGCCGGATTCGGAGGTGGACCTAAAATCGTGGTGCCCGGAGTGTCCAATTTTGAGTTTGTTATGGACCATCACATGAGGCACACAATCCACCCGCGATCCGTAGCCGGGCTCACCAAAGGAAACCCTTTTCACGAGAGTTGTTTGAGGTCAGCTCAGGCCGTGGGTTTGGATTTTTCCATAAACTGTGTGTACAATCAGCACGGCGAGGTTGTCCGCATCATAGGAGGAAGTCTTGAGGCCGCCTTTGCGGGGGCGGTGCAGGCATATTACAAAACGCTGGGAGTCAGATTCGAGGAGAAAGTAGATATCACAATCACCTCTACCTATCCGCACACCCACGGTCACCAGTTCTGCAAAGGTCTGGCTGCGCCTGATAGTGTCACCAAAGAAAACGGCGCAATCCTCATGCTCGCCCCATTGGAAAAACCGGTATCGAGCGAATTTGTCGACTCCTTTGATCAGCTCAAAGACATGGTTGGCGCCAATCCTGCCGAATACGTAAAGGAGGCGATGGGCCAGGGTAAGCCTTTTTTGGCGGACAAGCCGGTAGAGTTCAACATGGCTATGAGCACTGTGATCCTGCGGCCGAAGATAAGGACCATATTGGTGTCCCAGATGATTTCTGAGAAGGAAGCCCGCACCATGGGGTTTGACTATGCGCTCTCCCTTGAAGAAGGGGTGAGGTTGCTTGGAAGCGAGTATCCCGATGCGCGCGTGGCCATATTCCCATCAGGCGGTTTGATTATTCCTATGACCTAGTGTGGTGCGTCATAAGTTCGAATTGTATTTGCAGCATTTTGTGAATAAGCATTCGACGCACTACACCAGATTTTTCGACGGGAGATCAGGGCAATGGCTAAAGCCAGGGTTATCGTGATCAACGGCAAAGATAATGTTGCCACAGCGCTCGAATCGTTAAGACGAGGCGTTGAAATCGCTGTAGAGATCCAGGACAACGTGGAGAAGGTCACTCTCGTGTCAGACATCCCCCCTGGTCATAAATTTGCGCTGAGAGACATAAAGAAAGGTGATTCCGTGATCAAATACGGAGAGCCTATAGGGCAGAGTCTGGCAAAGATCGTCCGGGGAGAACATGTCCACGTCCACAACGTGACCAGCAAACCACGATTGAGAAGAAAGCAATGAAATTTCAGGGATATCGCAGAGCAGACGGCAGTGCCGGGACGAGAAACATAGTGCTGGTCATCCCCAGCGTAGGCTGTTCGCAGGAAGCGGCCCGTTCCATAGCCCAAGGCCTCAAAGGGGTCGTATATCTTCCCAACATTCTGGGGTGTGGCCAGATGGGGGAAGATCGTCACATACTCAAGAGGATCTTGACCGGCTTTGGTCTCAACCCCAACGTGGCCGGTGTACTGATCGTCGGACTTGGATGCGAGGAACTTGCTGCCGGGAATATCTCCGAAGGGATCAGGCCAAGCGGTAAGCGGGTAGAAGTGTTGGTGATCCAGGAAGTCGGGGGGACGAAAAAAACCGTTTTCCTAGGCAGAGGTATGGTCAAAGACATGCTCGCCCATGCGGCCGGACTTCGTCGTGAGCCGATCCCTCTGCGGGAGCTGATTCTCGGTACCGAATGCGGCGGTTCGGATTTCACCTCCGGCTTGAGCTCCAATCCTGCGGTGGGGTCTGCCTGTGACATGCTTTTGGCGGAAGGCGGAACGGTGATTCTTTCGGAGACCCCTGAGCTGATCGGCGCAGAACACCTCCTTGCCAGGAGAGCAAAAACCAGGAAGGTCTCCCGGCAGCTTCTCGATGCCGTTGCCTGGTGGGAAAACAAGGCTATTGAGGCAGGGCAGAACATCCGAGAGGGCAATCCTTCCCCGGGCAATATTGCCGGAGGCATAACCACTCTTGAGGAAAAGTCTCTCGGGTGCATTTACAAAGCAGGGGCGGGGCCTCTTCAAGAGGTGATCGCCTATGGCTCTCACCCCAACAAGAATGGATTGGTATTCATGGATACCCCGGCACATGATATCGAGCAATTGACCGGTATGGCCGCTGGCGGAGCCCAGATGGTCCTCTTCACCACCGGTCGGGGCACGCCGATAGGATCGCCCATCGCCCCCGTCATTAAGATTACGGGCAACAGGAATACCTATCTGAAGATGAAGGAACACATGGATATTGATGTGAGCAGGGTCCTCGAAGGAAAGGAGAGTCTGAGGGAGGCCGGAAGACGAATCTTTGAAGAAATGATTCTGGTCGCTTCGGGCAAGGCGACCAAGGCGGAAAAGGTCGGCCAGAAGGATTTCTGTATATTCAAACTGAACCCCAACATTTGAGTTCAAATCCTCTTCTGTGGCCTCCTTCCTGAGGCCGCTGACAGGGAGCACAGACATGAGCAAAAAGCTGAGAAGCAAAGCTTTGACCCCTGATGTACCCCAATATTACATGCGCAGGGTTTTCTTGAAGTGCATGGGGGCGAGCGATGAAGATCTGGAGAAACCACTTGTTGCCATCGCCAACACCTGGAATGAGATCCTCCCTGGGTCTCATCATCTCGATCGTATCGCTGCGGCCGTCAAGCGGGGAATCCATGAAGCCGGAGGACTGGCGACTATCTTCAACGTCCTG
>DATKMG010000190.1:0-4582 GCA_035541995.1 Terriglobia bacterium | reverse complement strand
AGTCGCGTTACCAGTCCGCTCATGAACTCCAGGCGGACCTGGAGCGCCTGAAACGCGATACTGATTCGGGCAAGTCTGCGGCATATCGGGCGGCAGCAGTTCGTATTCTGGCTGGCTGGAATGCCAAGCGCTGGATCGTGGCGATAGCACTGCTTGTGGTCTTCATCATCCCGCTCGGGTGGTATCTCTTACACCAGAAAACAGACCGGGTCAAGGAGCCATTGCGAATAGTGCCATTTACTGCTCTCCCCGGCGTGGAAGCTGGTCCGAGATTCTCGCCGGATGGCAAACTTATCGCGTTCGGTTGGAATGGGCCAGCTCGAGACAACTTTGATATCTATGTAAAACAAGTCGGGCACAGTGGGGAGCCATTGAGGCTGACCAGGGATACTGCTTTGGATCTGTGTCCAGAGTGGTCGCCAGACGGCGGAGAGATCGCTTTTGTGCGTTTTACGGGAGAGGTCACTTCCATCTACATAGTGCCGTCCTTGGGGGGAGCTGAACGCAAACTTTATGAGCTAAGAGCGCCTTCAGTCCCAAGTTATTTATCGTGGTCGCCGGACGGACGCTGGCTGGCATTTTCCGAGAGAGGCGCCGTCGAGAGTCCTTCCCGGATTTATCTGCTGTCTCTCGATACACGGCAGACGATTCCTCTGACATCCCCCTCTCCCGGAACGGAAGGCGATTCGACACCCGAGTTTTCGCCGGACGGCAAGCAGGTGGCCTTTGTGCGGGAAACCAGCTACGCCGTAAACGACGTCTGGTTCCAGCCCGTGCCCTCAGGTGAGGCCACTCGGTTCACTTACGGGAATTACGGCTATGTTTCCCGCCCGGCTTGGACTGCTGACAGGCGAGAGGTTGTATATGCAGCTGGCACTGGAGTTTGGGAAAGTACCAATTCTATTTCTCTATTCCGAATTCCTGCTGCTGGCGGAGTGCCGCAGCCAGTTGGCGGCATTGGAGAGAATGCTCGTGAACCAACGATCTGGGGGAATCGCATGGTATTCACGCAGTTCTTATTCGGCCAAAACAAGATGTGGCGCATGCGGGGACCCTATTACAAGGGAAAGGATCGTTCTGCCAAGCCGCTCCTGGTGTCGACCCGCGAAGACGGCGGCGCGGACTACTCACCGGACGGCAAGAAGATCGCCTTTGGATCGTATCGTTCGGGCTTTTCTGAAATCTGGACCTGTGACAGTGAAGCTACAAAACTCGTTCAGTTGACCAACCTGCGAAAATCAAGTGGAACCTGTCACTGGTCTCCCGATGGGAAGCGGATAGCCTTTGATTCCAGGCCGGAAGAGCACAGCGAGATTTATGTCATTGACCCCGAGAGGGGCATTCCCGAGCGCCTGACCCATGAAAAATCAGACAATCGGGTTCCGAGTTGGTCGAGGGATGGGCGCTGGATCTACTTCTCATCGAATCGCACTGGGAGTTATCAGATCTGGAAGATGCCTTCCGAAGGAGGCAAAGCCGCCCAGGTCACGCAGGGAGGTGGGTTCTATGCCATTGAGGCCTTTGAAGGGGGGACGCTCTACTACCAGAAGCCGGGGCAGCGCGATTATGCTTCAGGACCTCTCTGGAAAGTTCGCCTCGAAGGAGGCGAAGAAACCCTGGTCTTGGACCGAGAGGTTCGGTGTGGAAACTGGGCGCTGAGGCCGGAAGGCATCTACTACTCCACATACCAGGGCAAAAAGTACACGATCGAATTTCTCAGCTTTCAGACAGGAGAAGTTGCTAGCGTATATGAGGATGAACCTTCTGGTCACCTATTTTGCCTGACCATCTCCCCCGACGGAGAGTGGTTTATTTTCTCGGAAAATCCCCCCGCGGAATCGGATTTGATGTTGGTGGAGAACTTCCGGTAAAGAGAGCAAAGATCAGGCGCTTGATTCAGATCCGATGGCCTCAAGTGAACTAAGCGTATTCCCAGGTTGGAAACCTTTTTTGGACTGCGGTGGCAAGCGTGGGACAGTGGACCCACGCGCGACACCGCTTTGGATTCGGGCAGCAAGACAGGACCGCTCAGCGAAAGTCTCTTCGACTGATCAGATCCATAGCGCCGGCAGCAAGCCGACAGCAAAGCCTCAGGCTTTGGGAGGGAAGAGCGATGACACAGAGAAGGTGGTTGTTGTGGGTTTCTCTGTTCTGCCTCGTCTTGGTCCTGTCGCCGAGGGTGATGGCCCAGTCCCAGTACATCAGTGGAACTGTTGTTGATCAATCCGGGGCTGTAGTCCGCGGGGCACAGGTCAAGATTGAAGACGAAGCCAAGAAGAGTGTTGCCCGCGAAGTAACGACGGACGAGAACGGCCGGTTTCAGCCGCTCAACCTGCAGCCGGGACCTTACTTGATCACGGTGGAAACGGCCGGGTTCAAGAAGGCGCAGAACCGAGTTGTGCTGGACGTCAACACCAAGCTGGATGTGGGTCAGATCGTGATGGAAGTGGGAAAGATGACCCAGGAAGTGGCCGTCGCCGAAATGGTACCCCTGGTGCAGACCAACACCATGGAGAAAGCCTACCTGGTGGACCAGCAGCAGATTTTGGAACTGCCCATGAACGGACGGAACTGGACGGCGCTGATGGCGACCATACCGGGTGTTACCACCGATCAGCAGTCCGATTTCGGGAACAATTTCAACAATGTCAGCAACCTTCACGCGAGCGGGGGGCGTGGCTCCCAGAACAGTTTCTACCTGGACGGCTCACCCAACGTGGACGTGGGTGCCAACTCGGACCAGTACACTCAACCGAGCATTGACACGATTGCAGAATTCAAGGTGCAAATGAGCAGTTTCGACGCCGAGTACGGACGCAATTCGGGGATGGTTGTGGCGGTCCAGACTAAGTCGGGCACCGAGAAGTTCCACGGCACAGCTTACGAATTTCTTCGCAACGACGCTTTCGACGCCTGCAACGCGCTACTGGGTTCCAATTGCTCGGGCCTGAAAGACAAGCTCCGATACAACCAGTTTGGCGGCAACCTGGGGGGCTGGCTGCCGATCCCGAGGGTCTCTACCAAAGACAAGAAGAGAATTTTCTTCTTTTACAATCGGGAGATGACACGCCAGATCAACTCAGCTGCAGGACAGCACTTCTATGATGTCCCCTCGCTCGATATCCTGAACGGCGACTTCCGACCCTGGCTGACCGATGTGCCCATGGACCATGCCCCGCAGTTTAAGGTTGGTACTGTATTCATGCCCGGGACAATCAAACGGGACGGAGCAGGTAACATCATCGATGGAACTCCTTTCCCGAATAACACTGTCCCGCAGAACCTGTGGGTTGGGAACTCTGCCAACCTGCTGAAGCTCTTCACAGGAATTCCCAATCTATCAGAGTTGCCCGACACTCCGGGCGCGGCGGGATACAAGCGCTACTACTTTGTGTCGCCATACCAATTTGAAAAGGACCAGGACCTGGCACGTGTGGATTACCTGATCAACGACAGCACTACCTCATATCTCCGCTGGGTAAATGACGACCAGAGAGAACTAGACCCGATGGGGATTTGGGCCTATGAGCCGTTCCCGATGATGTCCCAAAAACGACCAAAACCAGGCAGTTCCTGGTCGTGGAACACGATCAAGACATTTGGCCCCACGCTGTCCAGCGAAACCATTCTCGCTTACCTGCACCAAACGCAATCCATTGACCCGGTCGACAGCAGCGCTGTCAGCCGCGACACCTTGGAGGTCAATTACAACCAGCTCTTCCCGGCCTCAAACTTCCTCGGGATCATCCCGAATTTCTATGCCCCGCCGCTGTTTGGCCTGTTCGGGTTCCTGGGATGGCACAATGACGGCAAGGACTACTCAGTTACAGAGAACGTGTCGTGGATAAAGAAGAGCCACACCATGAAGTTCGGATTCCACTACAATCGGGACAATAAGGGTCAGTCGGCGAACTGGGGACCGCAAGGATGGATGGACTTCTCGTCGGCGACTTGGATGCTCAAAGACACCGGCACGGCTATTGCCAATTTGATGCTGGGCAATTTCAACAACTACAGCCAATACAATCAGAACATCTACCCTTACTTCCGGTTCCAGTCCTGGGAATGGTTCGCTCAAGACAACTGGAAGATCAACCGGAAACTGACCCTGGATTTCGGAGTGCGCTTTCAGAGATCCACCCCCACCTACACGTATACGCGCAGCGGGACCGAGGGCGGCGAAGGGACCTTCCCGACTCTGAGTGTGGACACGGGCAGGTATAGTGCATCGCGGGCGCCGCAGATTGACCTGAGCACTGGATGGATCATTGGCGACCCGATGGTGCTCTTGAACAACGGCTTGATCGAGGACCCCTCGCCAAGTGTCCCCCGGGGATTCTCTCCCACCGTCAACCGGTTTGCCCCCAGGCTCGGATTTGCCTATGACGTTACGGGAGACGGCAAGACTTCCGTCCGGGGCGGATTCGGCGTCTACTATGAGCGGTTGTGCCAAAATGTTTTTAACTTCAGTGCGGGTGGGAACTTCCCCAACGTCATCACGGCCACTGTATATAACGGAAATACCGGCAACATTGACACCAACTTTGAAACTCCGCCAGTCGCCCCACCCGCCTACGTAACG
>DATKMG010000189.1:0-10994 GCA_035541995.1 Terriglobia bacterium | reverse complement strand
TGCTGTACGGGATTCAGAAACGCAGCCTTTACAAAGTCCTGCATATTGGCCTCCTTGGCGCCGGCTACCGCTCCGTCTCAATGCGAATTTCCACCGGCCATTCACCCCGTCCTTTTCCGTCAAGCTCTCCAACGCTCGACTAAATAGGACTTGAGGTTCTCATATTCCAGGCATAGGAGTTCAACTTTATTCTCAACATCTGCGGCTGTGCTCGTTTGAGTTTCGAGCACAAAAGACGCAATCCGTCCCAGGTAAATCGGGGTTAGAGACTTGATGAGGTGATCCCGGGACATGCGGCTTCGGTGAAAAGCTACTGCAAATTCAAATATTGTTTTCACCCAGAGTCTGTCAGGAAAGACGAAAGGACCTGGATCGTTCTCAGCCATCTTTTTCAAGCTCTCTAGAACCGGCTGCGATAGAAAGGTCTCCCACACTCCGTAAAGGTCCGCCAGACCCTGTCGGAAGGCACTAATCATGCGGGCGGCGTCGACTTCGACGGGTTCCAAGCCCACCTCAGCGGGAACGCCAAAGACAGCGACGGGCTCTGACCCGCGGACCTGAGACCAAACTCCGAACGTACTTTCCATCAACCCAAAAGCGGTTCCTACAACCTGATTTAACACGGAACTCAGTTCGATTCCAGGTTCACTGCGGACGGAAATCTTTGACCCCAAAAAGGACTGGCAAACCTTGTATCGCTCGGCTACAGCCATCATGGTCATCCAGACCTCCAGGCCATACTGAGAGAGGTGTCTATGCCAGATGTCTTGCCTCAGTAAGTATGCGACTAAACGACTGGAGAATGCAAAATCATCTCCCACCGGCTGGCGGATCCGTTTTCCATACAGGGCCCGGATTAGAGGATAAATGAGGTGGCTTGTGATTGTCCCATCATATTTGTGTCGCGAGTAATAAGGAGCTGCCAGGTCAAATCCCTCGGACAGAATAGGTCTTGCAAGCAGAGCGATCCATTCACTCTTCATGCTCTGAGAACTGGAATCGACAAACACCAAAGCTTTCGCTCCAAGACTATCGGCGATTTCAAAGAAGGTATGAATAGCATGGCTTCTTCCGAAGCTTCCGGAATATGGAGCAATCATCCTGCGGATGGGATGCGGCAGATGTGAAAGCATCAGGAGGTCAGGATCATGGGCTGCGGTCTGGTCGACGATGGCTTTGGTTTCATCCAGAGAACCCCCATCGGCGTGAACAAGCAACGAGCGCTCAGCGGAGAAATGAGTGGCAAGTCCCGCGCTAATCGTCTTCAGTACTTGACCAACAGTAGAGGCATTGTTGTAAGTTGGGATGCCAACAACGAGATCGACAGATTTAATCTCCCGAATCTGCCGCAAGACTTCGTGGCTGAGGATCGTTTCTCTGACCATGACAAGAGGAGTCCCGAATCTACTCTGAGGTCACCGGCTAGCTTGGAATGTGCAGGAAGACAGCCTCCACGGCCATTTTACCAGCGGCCACTCTTGGTTCTCCAGAAGATTCTACTGCTGAGCGTTGATCCATTCCGGCGATTCAGTAATGAAGCATATCCAACACGATGTGATTGTCACTCAAATCTTCATTTAACCAGCGCCGTTCAAAAGATAACCATCTATCTGTCTGTGTGGCTAGCAATATAATCCCGGACTCGGTGACTGAAAGTACTCCCATCTTGTGCATCAGAGCTGCTGGTTCGCCGATAGTGTCTATTTCGTGCGTGATGCAAAGTGATGGATCGTTGAGGAAAAACACAAACAGCAATAGAGAACTTTCCAAGTCTCCTATTTCTTCTCTTCGCCGAGGAACCTCAAGAAGAACGAGCGACGGGAAATATACTTGTTCTTTTGGGTAAATGAAAGATGAGGCGGCGGCCAACCGTCTCTAAGTTTCTTCAGGTCAGCCAGTAATACTTCTGCCGATGGGTACCGCTCAGAAGCCTTTTTACGGGTGAGCTTGTGTAGCAATTTTGACCAATGTGAAGAAGCATCAGGACGAACTTCGCCCAAATCAGGCAAATCCAGTTCAAGGGTCTGCTGCCTAATCGACTCGGGAAAATCCGATTGGACAATAAACCGACCCCCCAATAATTCATAGAGGATCAATCCCAGAGAATAAAGGTCCGAGGACGGATCTCCAGGGAAACCCTCTAACTGTTCAGGAGAAAGATAGGCCTCGGGTGGCGGTCCCGAAAGGGGCAGAGACAGACTGGCAAATGGAAGATCGAGTTGAGACTTAGGCCATGCCAACTCGTCCGGCAAAAATGCCATCGAAAAATCAAGGATTCTCAGCCCCCCCTCACTTGAAACAACCAAGCACTTGGGGGTCAAGCGACCGTGAACCAGCCCAATCGAATGAGCTGCGCCCAACCCTTCGGTGGTCTGAATGGCGACTCTTAATGCAAAATCAAAGCTGGACTGTCCGTCTTTGATTTTATCCCAGAGAGTTGGGCCGGGAACGAGCTCTAGCGGCACTCCAGCCAATTCTCCCAACGTGACAAGGGAGTAAACTCGAGCGACACTAGGGTGATCAAGCCCGGCAGACAATTCGTGTTTTTCCAGGAAGAGCCGTTGCATCGGACTCTCCAGGGCTGGAGGAGCCTGCAACAGCGCCAGTGCATATATCCTGCCATGAAGAGAGTGATATACCTTATAGACGCACCGACTCTCGCCGTAGTTGAGCCAGGCGAGGATCCGGTAATCGCTAATGGCCTTTCCGAGAATCACGGGAAAACTGTAGTTGCTAGATTTGCCGGGAATCCCACCGAATGACCGTGGGGAATCTTTTATGTATCCTACTCATACGGGTTTGTCGCGAGGTTCGGTCTTGACTCTAGAGGCATAGTATTTCTTGTATCCCTCAAAGTAAGTGTTCCACTGCGCGATGCATTCCAGGCAGAGAGTCTCAAAAAGGTGAGAGTCCAGGACCTTCCAGGTCTTCAGCAACAAAGGGTTCCTCAAGATCTGGATGAAACCCACTTTACGGCCGCAACACTTACACTTGGGCATAATCAGTTCCGTGCAGACACGATCACTTCCAGGCGATTTCGGGGATAGGAAGCTTAGGATCAAAAGGGGATGTCGTTATCAGTGATCTCAGTATCCCCATGGGAATCTGACGGGGAGGCAGCGGCAGCACTCCTTTCCTGTCGACCCTCTTCGGGCTTGCCTCCTAACATGACCATGTTGTCGGCCCGGATTTCTGTGGTGGTGCGTTTGTTCCCATCCTTATCTTCCCAGTTGCGCGTTTGGAGCCGGCCTTCGATATACACCAGTCGACCTTTTGCCAGGTATTGCCCGCAGATTTCCGCCAGTTTATTCCAGGCCACAATGTTGTGCCACTCTGTTTTTTGCTGCTTTTCTCCACTCTGGTCCTTCCAGACTTCGTCCGTTGCCAGTGAGAATCGTGCAATCGCAGTGCCGCTTTGAGTGTACTTGACCTCCGGATCTTTGCCCAAACGTCCCACGAGGATGACCTTGTTAACGGAATTTGCCATGGTTTCCCCCTTTCGACCGCTTTGAATTTTATCCCTGGAAGTGGAGCCGTAGTACCGACCTATGATCTTGTTCGCTTAATGCTTGGGCGGTTTTCGAGTTGCCGGGGTCTTGCTCGAACCCAACGCATTCAAGCGGTCTCTTGCCAGTTGAGCTGAGTCGGAATTGGGGTATTTCTGGATGACTCCGCGGAGTTCCCGCATACCAGCTTCGGTATTCTTCATTTCGAGCAGACTGTATGCCTTTTTCAGAGCCGCCGCAGGAGCCTTGTCGCCTTTGGGATACACGTCGACGACTTTCTGGAAGGCCTGCACGGCTTCAGGGAATTTCCGCTGTACATAGTCGCACTCCCCAATCCAGTACTGGGCATTGTCAGATAGCTCTGTGTCCGGATAAGTCTTGACATACTCCTCAAATCCCTGCCTGGCCAACTCATAATTCCCCTTGATGTAATCCCCGTACGCTGAGTCGTAGAGCTGGGCTGGCGAAGGAGGTACGGACTTACTCGGTGTGCCAGGAGCAGTGGCACTGGTGGCGGCAGCTTCAAGGGCTTCGGTCTTGGCCTTGGTCTCTGCCAATTGTTGAGACAGACGAGAAATCCTGTCCAGGATCACATCGAGACTAGAATTGACTGTAGAGAACTGGCCCGAAATTGAATCCACCTTGGAGGATACAGCGGCCTGAATTTGTTGATTGGAGGTTTTCACCCCTTCTATGTTCTGCTTCAGTCCCGCCACTGCATCCTGCAATTGCTCAACGAGGGTCTTCAAGACAGCGCCTTGTGTGTCAAAACTCCGTTGAAGATCTCGGACTTGGTTTTGTAGCAGGGCCACGTCAGCCTGAAGCTGGATAATCTCCTTGCTGGCGGAGAATCCGGGGGTAAGACATGTGCTGAAAACAAAAACAAAGGCGGCAATCTTCCTCAACACCTGGAGTCACCTCGTCACTTAGAAAACTTCCCGAGAACTAACATATGCCAGACCAATCAAGGCCATCATAACAGATTTAAGCAAGACATGGTTCAGTACTTGCTGAAACCGGGCCCAAGACAGAACAACCCTGCTAAAAGCACAGGGTTGTTCTCGAATTCGCTAGAGTGCGGCCTAACGGCCGGCCAGAACAAAGTGCGAGCGCCGGTTTTTCTGGTAGCACTCCTCAGTCTTTTCAGTGCACTGAGGCTTCTCTTTCCCGTAGCTAATTGTGTTGATTCGATCGACTGAGATACCCAGTGTCGTCAAATATTCTTTGGTAGCCGTCGCGCGACGATCACCCAAGCCGATGTTGTATTCCTCACTGCCTCTTTCGTCGCAGTGTCCTTCAACCGCAAATCTGATAGAAGGATTCTGTTTCAGGAATTCTGAATTAGCGGCGAGGATAGGTTTTGCGTCATCTCGGATATCAGATTTGTCGTAGTCAAAGAAAATATCTCTGACCTTTTCTTGGAAGAGTTCCTCTACGGAGGGTCCAATTGGCTGAGCTGGGGGTGGCGGGGCAGGGGCGGTGACCGTAATTCGAGCGGTTGCTGTCGTCGTCCCACCCTCACCTCTAGCCGTGATGGTATAAGTAGTCGATGCGCTAGGAGAAACCGAGCGGGAACCACTGGTGCTGACATCGCCGATCCCCTGATCTATGGATACGTTGGTGGCATTCGTGGAATCCCAGGTCAACGTGGAAGACTGTCCTCTTTCAATCGAAGTTGGAGAAGCAGAAAGCGTTACGGTGGGAGTCGGCTTTGGAGCTGGTGCCGCAGGTGGGGGAGGAGGGGGAGGTGGAGCCGGAGCCTTCTTCTTACACCCACTGGAGAGGGAAGCCACTATTAAAATTGCCATAATCGCAACGAACGTGAAGCGCAGCCTTTTCAACGTAATCATTCTTCCTCCAAAATAGATGATGTGAACAAGGGGTTATACTACAACAGTGAATCATTAGGCACTTGTAGTTTATATAAAAGGGTCAACTCGTGGAACAAAAAAAAAACGAAATGAAACGCTAGGCCGGCTCAAATTAGATTCTGCAGGGCCAGGCAAGTTCATTTCCTCTCCTCTCGAAGCTGATCACACGATGCCTATTAATTCAGAAGTTGCGTCTCTCCTTCTGAATAGACGGACTACTTATTCATGAAATTCGACCAGGCAGGTGCCGTATTCCTGCCCGTATTAGTTATCTGCTTCTGCTTGGTCCCATTGGCCAGCATCACGTAGATTTGCTTAGCGCCAGTACGGTCAGACTCAAAAGCGATATGTCGGCCGTCAGGGGACCATACGGGATGCTCATTTCGACCACCCTCGCGCGTCAGCTGGATGTAGCCACCCTTGGCAATATCGACCACATAAATATCAAAGTTTCCGTCCAGGACCTTGCGCCAGGAGAAGGCCAGCAGATCCCCATTCGGACTCCAGGAGGGGCCGACGGCTTCTCCCCCTTCGGTGACGATCCGGTGGAGATTCGACGCTTCGTCATCCATAATGTAGATTTGCGGGGAACCACTCCGGTCAGATACAAAGGCGATCTCCTTACCAGTTTTGGGGTTCCAGGTAGGAGAAATGTCGACACCACGGCTGCTGGTGAGCCTCTTAAGATTCTTGCCCCTCATATCCGACACATAGACCTCTGGATCGCCGCTCTGGCTGGCGGTAAATGCAATTCGTTCGCCATCCGGGGCCCAGGCTGGAGTGGTGGTCAGTCCTCCAAAGGATGGAAAGCTCAAGAGTCGATTGTCCGAGATAGACTGGATGTAAATGGCAGGGTTACCCCGGCGGTAACTCGTGTAGGCGATTTTGCTGTTATCTGAGGACCAGCGAGGAGTAAGGCTAATGGAACGGTGATTGGTAATGGCATGCTGCCCGTAACCATCATAATCCATGACCCAAATTTCCTTGTTACCTGTTCGATCTGAGACGAAGGCAATCTGGGTTAAGGCGACTCCTGGAATCCCTCCTCCGATCTTAATCACTATCTCATCGGCAAAGCGATGAGCTGCGGAACGAACTCCAGGGTCATCCAGGCCCACCCGGTATCGCAACCCGATGATCGACTCCTTTGTGCCGAGGTCAACCAGCCGGCATTCCGTGACAAATTGGCCATTTTCGATATAACTGGCTCCGTATGCGAGGTCTGTGGCGCGAAGCTCGTTTGAGGTCCATTGTTCAAAAACCAGCTCGGCGGGCTGCGAAGGAAGCTTCAGCGGGTAAAAGCTCTTCGGCACCAAATCAAAAACGCCTGCCATATCCAGGTCATTCCAAAGCACCTCATTGAACAGCTTCGAAAACTGCATTGTCTGCGTATCATTGCCGCGCATCTGGAGGTCGGCCACAGCCAGCCTTGCAAGCCTGCCTTCCTGAGTTCCTGTGCGAACTTGAGGTTCCTGGAATGACAAAGTCCCGCGTGACGAAGCCAGGAAAGCGCCGCAAACGCAGAGCAAAATGATGAGGAGGTTCTTAGGGTTCATTCGATTTTTCGCTTACCTCGAGTATTCAAACCAGAATTCGACAACCAGACGGGTTTCCCCTCCGGGTAGCGGGGGAAATCGCGACGCCCGGATAGCTCTCTCGCCAGAGCGATCCAGTGAAGGAATGGCGCTGCTTTGCTTGACCAAAACATCATTGGCGACGGTGCCATCTCGCTGGATGGTGAACTGAATGTAAACCCGAGGGGCTGACCTAACGTTGGGGTCGACCAGGTTCTTCTGCCAGTTGGCACTGACAATGTCGCGTATCTGGCGAACATACCACCCGTACTTTTCGCCAAATACTCCGTCGTTGAAGCCAAAGCCTCCACTTCCAGTACCCGTGGAGAACTGCCCGTAGGAGAAACTCGGGGTTCCTCCCTCCCCGAATGGAACAACGTTTGGTGGCGGGAGATTCTGTGCCACTTCCACCGGCCTTCGGGACGGGCGGCGCGTATCGACGGCTTTAGGTTTCTTTCTTTGCTCGATTTGAAAGGCATCCGATTCCGGAGGGGGTGCGACTTGTTGTTCCTTGACAGTCTCGGTTTTCCCCAAGCCCTTGGAATCGGTCGCCACTTTGCTTTCCGTTGTCAATTCAGGTCGAGGCAGGTTCAGGCCGCTTACAGAGCGGACAATCCCAACAGAAACGGCTCCACCGCCTCCGGCTCCCGGATCTCCCCATAAGGTGGGCTTGGTCTGAATGATTTGAGGAAGGAAGAAGAAGGAGGCGATGAACAAGGCATGAGTGAACACTGAAAAGACCAGGGACCGCCCCAGTCTCTCCTTTGGCATATCAAAAATGGTGATTCGGTGGACCGACATGTGAGTCACTTCTTCTCTCGCTCAAGAGGTTGGGTCACAACGCTAATATTCTCGACCCCGGCCTGCTTGGCTGTGTCCATCACCTTTGCTATTGTCCCAAATGGGACTTCCTCATCCGCCCTCAAATAGATCTTGGCTTGGGCAGGATCCTTGATTTTCTCCTTGAGTTTGCCACCTAGCTGATTAATGTTAATGGGCTCAGACTGCAAGTAAAGCCGTTGCTCACGGTCAATCTGAATTAGAATTCGCTGTTGGGTGAGCTCCCTGACCTGTCTGGTTTTGGGTACGTTGATCTCGATGCCCGACTGAATGACAGGGGCTGTCAACATGAAAATGATCAGCAGGACAAGGACAACATCCACTAAGGGAATAATATTAATCTCAGCCAGAGAAGTCTGGGTCCGACCCCGAGAATTAATGAATGCCATATTTCAGAGCCCCTCGAAAGGCGAGAGGAAGGCTTGATTTCGAAAACATTCCATACTCCCTCCTTTCCCCATTGATCTTCTTTCTTACGAAAAAGTCCGTTCCATTAAATTCAAAAACTCAAGTGTGAAATCGTCCATTGCTGAAGCAAATTCCTTTAGCTGATGAACAAAATAATTGTATGCAATTACAGCAGGAATTGCCGCGAACAGCCCGGCGGCTGTTGCGATTAAAGACTCCGCAATCCCCGGAGCCACTGCTCGAATAGTCGCAGTCCCTTCTGTACCGAGGCCCGTGAAAGCGGAGATAATTCCCAGTACAGTTCCAAACAAGCCAATGAAAGGGGACACCGACGCTGTAGTGGCGAGCCAGCTCAAATTTCGTTCCAACTTGGTTAGCTCTACCGAAGCCGCGCGCGCCAGAGACCTCTGTATGGCATTGACAGTTTTTAAGGTCGCAGTCGTGGGACCCGGATTGGCTGAGGCTTTCGAATTGCCCATCAATTGACTCTCGAGTTCTTCGAATCCTGCCAGGAATACTTCCACCAATGGAGTATTTCGAAGTGATTCAGAGGCAGTGCTGATTTCGGAGAACCGTTTGCTCTTGCGAAAGATCCGTATAAACGTTTCTGAATCTCTGCGTAGTCTCTTAAAAACCGAATACTTCCTGTAAATCACTGCCCAAGAGAAAACGGAGAACAACAAGAGGATTATCAAAACTG
Source organism: Terriglobia bacterium (assembly GCA_035541995.1). GTDB lineage: Bacteria > Acidobacteriota > Terriglobia > Versatilivoradales > Versatilivoraceae > DATKMG01. The sequence goes on along the minus strand of DATKMG010000189.1, from coordinate 2,095 downwards.
CCTTGGAGAGCGGACTGGATGCTAAAACCAACTTCAGCAAATCGGTTTCTGAAACTTGCGCGAGGAAGACAAGCGAGGCAGGATCCGTTACACTCAATAATGACCTCCAGGTGCCAGGACCCGAAGGTCCTAACGGCGAAATCCATCTCGAATGTGAACCTATCACGGATTGGCTGTCATCGTCAACGTTTAGATCGGATGACTCTGCATAAAATGCCCGCTGGACAAAGGTTTTCGCCCTTGCCGTTCGTTGCCCGGCGCGACAATTTGTGCTAAACTCCCCTCCATTTCGAGTGGGTGAGGTGCGCGGAGATCAGGACAACGACCCATGCTCAAGTACCTGGAAGTATCCGAATTTGCACTAATCGAACACCTCGAAATTGAATTCGAGATGGGTCTCAATCTGTTGACAGGAGAAACCGGTTCGGGGAAGTCGATCATAGTCGACGCTCTAGGGCTTCTCCTTGGCGAAAAGGCCTTTGTGGAGATGATTCGAAGCGGCTCCGAAAAAGCCACAGTGGTAGGACTCTTCGAGCTGGACCGGGATGATCGACTGATTCAAAAGTTGGGGGACCTGGGGCTGGACCTGAATCTGAAGGAACTAATTGTCAGACGCGAGCTTGCCATGTCCGGGAAAAACCGGGCATTCATCAACAATCAGCTTGTGCCCGTTGGCGTTCTGAAGGACGTCGGCCCATCTCTAGTGGACATCCATGGTCAGAGCGGAGAACAAACTCTTAATCACGTAGATGCGCAGCTTGAGTTTCTAGATTCGTTTGCCCGGACGGCAGATCTCCTATCCCAGGTCCGCGCAAATCACCTCCGTCACCAGGAAATCAGGCAACAGCTGGATGCCCTCCGGCGGAGTGAACAGCAGCGCCTCCGCCACATTGATTTGCTGGTGTTCCAAATTGGAGAGATCGAAAAGGTTCAACTCAAATCTGACGATGAAGAGGAGCACCTTCTCACGGAACAGACCCTTCTCGCCAATGTCGACAAGCTGTACCAACTCGCCAGTTCGGCCTACACGGAGCTTTATGATTCCGAGACTTCGGCCAGCACGACAATCAAACATGCCTCGCGATTGTTGGAAGAACTGAACCGGATCGACCCTCGCTGCCGGGAGCTCCTACAACAGGTTCACTCTGTGCGAATCAATGTGGATGATGTGGCTCTTTCCTTGCGAGAGTATACTTCCAAACTCGAAATCAATCCCCAGCGCTTGGAGTGGGTGCAAGGCCGACTGGCGGATATCGATCGACTGAAGCGCAAATATGGGACTACCGTTCGCGAGATTCTAGCATTTCATCGAAACAGCAAGATGGAACTGGAGGGCCTGCAGATGGCCGACAAGAACCTGGAAAATCTGGAGGCCGAGAGCCGAGATTTGAGACAGGCGTATCAAGCCAAAACCATGGAACTGAGCGAGAAAAGAAAATTGGCGGCCGCGTCTCTAGAGAAGCAGGTGGAAAAAGAACTCGCCCAATTGGCAATGCCGAAGACGCAGTTCCGCGTCTCTTTCTCGCTTGTACACTCGCGCGGAGAAGGAGAACCTCAACAGGAGGAGCTTGGAGGAGAGGCTACGGGAATCGATAGGGTGGAGTTCTTAATCAGTCCCAACCCCGGAGAAGATCCGAAGCCTCTCGTCAAAATTGCCTCGGGTGGCGAAATGTCCAGGATTATGCTAGCCTTGAAAACAGTCAGCGCAATTGACGGCCACGACAAGACCTTGGTCTTCGATGAAGTGGATGCCGGCATTGGTGGACAGACTGCCGACGTCCTGGGCCAGAAGCTTAAGCGGCTTTCTAGGCATAATCAGGTCCTGTGTGTTACTCATTTGCCCCAAATCGCCTCGTATGCTGATGCGCACTACTATATCGAGAAGCGGGTCGAACGAGGGAGAACGTTGACTTATGTCAGTGGACTGGACCGAAAAGCACGCGTTCAGGAGCTTGCACGGATGATGAGCGGCGATCACATCACTGAAAACGTTCTGAAACACGCTGCCGATTTGCTTCGGAATCGCAGCGGACATTAGACCTCAGGAAATAGCTGGTTCGAGAACACTGGTTAGTTTGCAATACAGGGCGGGAAG
>DATKMG010000188.1:0-4357 GCA_035541995.1 Terriglobia bacterium | reverse complement strand
TGCCGGGAATTGATATTGGAGCTTGAAACCGCTCGATATCCGACTCTTACCCCCAGCCAGGTAGACAAGCGGGACCCGATTGAGACGCCAATGAGCAAGAGAGACCACCTGGTTGACCTGCTCCGATACCTTTGCATTGAGGATTTGTACTGGATAGACCCTTATAAGAAGCCCAAACAGGAAGAAGGAGGAGTCCCTTATCCGGACATCCCGGGCTTCCGCGTGTAAGGTTTCCAGTTGACACGCACCTTATTATTTCAGCAATGATGGCGTCTGAGGACGTGGTACATGCTTCCATCCGGTTCCAGAAAGGTCTTTGTGTCAAGAGCCGCGGTAAGCGTTCAAGCGCTTCTGCGGCTCGTTGCATTTTAGCATAGGAGAACTAGATTGCCCGAAGAAACTCACGGTAACGACCAACCCGCTGTATCCGCAAGGAGCAGCAAAGGAGGTAAAAAACCTTCGACCAGCCTCTTAGATTCCAGGGTTTCCGATTCGATGGAAAGGAGAGCGGCTAGCCGTAGGTGGCTTTAGCGATAACTACTGGGACCAACTTCAAGAAACCTTTAGGTACTACAAGAATAAAACCGCTGCCAGGTGGGGATCCGAACATGGCAGGGGAAGGGGTGGATTCAGGCGAGAACGGGGAGGCAAGGGGAGAGAGTCATCGGAGCGAAAAACCAACATATGTATGCCGGATACGTGGATTGCCGGCCGCAAGAAAACTTCCCGCATGGCAGCAAGGCCACCGAACTTCAATGTGCGTGCGGGTAAAATCCCGGCGATTATCCAGCAGATGAGAGCCGTCAAGGGGCTTCCACCACTTAGCAGCGAAGAACTTGGCGGGTGGCTCGGAGCGTGGCTAAGAATGCAATGGGATCGGGGAGGCGAGCAACCGATTCAGCGCCGGCACATCCTTCAGGCCCAACTGTTCGGTCTTTCCATCAAGGCGCACTGGTGGGACAAAGTACAGAAGACCACGAAGTACCGATACTCAACAGAAATCCTGATGAAGGACCGCGGCATCGTCGAGGATGAGGATGGAACGCTGCGTATCGCCACTCAGGATGAGAAAGAGGCGGGGCTGGCAAGCCCCGTTGAGGCTTTCAGTCCCGAAGATCGAGCCGAGGTAATGCTCAATGCCGGCGCCGAGTACACCGACGAATCGAAGTTTACGACCTGGGAAGGTCCAGTCAGCCAATTTGTTTTTTTGGGCGACTTCTATCCAGAACCCGAGTTTGAAACTCTTCACAGTGCCGCATGGATCACTCACGACGACTTCAAGAACGTGGAGTGGCTTTCTTACTGGCATCGAAAGAAATACGTTGATCCCGACAGTGGAGAGGAAAGGCCGGTATTTGACCGCAAGGCGGTGGAAGACCTGATCGAGATGGGAAGCTGGGACCTCCAAAAGGCCCGCGACGACGAATTCAAGCAGTACCTTCGGGACGTTCTTTTCCAGACGCGCCCGCAATTCAGCGCCCGCCTTATTCCCGGTAAGAGATTCCTTGTCTCGACAGAGCACACCTTCAGAGATGGCGTACCGTGGGTTCGATGGATAGGCAATGAGCGAATATTGTTGGGAGAAATGCCCTACCCTTTCGACCTCTATGGTCACTATGCGTTTTCAGCCTTGACGCCCATTCCCGACCTGCTCTATGGCATTGGGGATTCGCCGCTTGTGATGATGCGAGCACTTCAAAAGCTGCATAACGTAACGGTTTCCCAGACAACGGATGAACTGGTAAACCGCATGAAGATGACCCTGCTTGTTCGTGAAGGAGTCGACCTTCCGTCCGAAGTTCTTGACCGCGAGTTTATGCGCTTGGTACGTGTCAAGAATCTGAATGATTTCAAATTCCTTGAATTACCTCCATTCCCCGCAGAAGCCAACGCTCAGATGCAATGGATACAGGCAGCAATCCAGCAGCTTGAGCCGGCCATCAATGATGGGGGAATAAGAAATGCTGGAAGTCCAGATCCCGCCCGAGTTCCCGCTACGACTCAGTTACTTGCGAAGGCCGCGCTTGATTCTCTGTCTTCCGACGAAATGAGCCAACTTGACCTATCGCTTGGAGAAGAGGCTGAGTTAAAACTCTACATGCTCCAACAGACGATGCGGGACGAATTGGATATTCCAGAACAATACTTTAGCGATGTCGCAAGTCTTCGGGCAGCGGGTTCGAATCAGCCCGGGCCGCGCATTGTCCAAGTGGGCCCTCTCGATATCCAGCAGGATTTTCACTGCTTTGCCGAGTCGTACTCGACCCTCGCCCTGGACGATATCGACCGCCAACAGGCTTCGAAAACTATTTACGCGATAGCGACCGCGAATCCGAGAGTTTGGAACGTCCATCGTGCGGCAGAATTATTGGCTACAACATTTCGGGGACATTCAGCTTCAGAACTTCTCAATGATCCAGCGAAGATGCCTCCTCCAATGCCGCCTATACGTTTGGCCATCAACTGGAAAGATCTGACGCCAGAGGAAAAGGCGCAGTTCAAGGAACGGATGGGAATAGTACCCGGAATCGGAAATAAACTTGCTGAAGAGAACTCTAATATGGAGAACTTACACGAGGCGGTAGACCATGCTAGGCAGATAGAGCAGCCTGAAGATGCCCTTCAGTTCGTCCTGAATGGAGGCGATGAAGACTCAGGAAATGAGGAAAATTAACAATGCTTCCATCTTTTTTTCCTTATGATATCTGTGACGGTTTGACGGCACACAGAAAATCTGAGGCTAATTTTCTCATGGGTCATTGTTCCTGCAAGCGAACGAATTTCCTTGACCTGACCTTCAGTCAGTCTCGCATTCCAATGCTGGTCACCTTTCTTTCCTTCACTATGACCTACTTTAAGTCCAAGCAGGTAGGCGTGTTTGTGGTTATCGCCGCAGGTAAGATATTCGAGGTTTTTGGAGCAGCAATTCGTCTTAACGCCGTCCTTATGGTTTACCTCTTTTCCCTCTGGAACAGGACCGAGAAAAGTCACTGCCACAAGAATATGGACGCACTGTGTATTGCTTTGGCCAAGGTTAAGATGGAGGTATTTCCCTTTTCCGCTAATGGTAGGTCTAAGAACCCGGTGAGTCTTTTGGTTCCTAATCCTGCCAAGATTCGAAGCCTGATACCGGCCTTCGTATCCCGGGATTTCTTTCCATATTTCAATGGTAGAATCAGTTTCAGGCATGTCGGGTGTCTCCTTCACTCGATTTGTTTAGGGCCGCTGGGACGTGCAACCGTACTAGCGGCTCGTTCTATTATAGGGCAAGAAGAAAGGTTGGTAAATGTTTAAGCCCACTCCAATTCAATCGTACCTGCTGAAGATCAGCTTTATCGGAACATTCGCAGAGATGATGCTCACGCCAATCTATCTTGCCCTGGCGAATAGATTTGGCGGGAACGTCTTGGACGCTGGCTTGGGCTTCTGTGTCTTCAATGTGGCGACGGGGCTTCTGGTATTCACCTTTGGACAATCCAAGTTCTTCGAGCAGCACAAGAAGTGGATGGTGTTCGTTGGCTTCCTTATCTGCGGACTGTGTGATGTGGGGTATGCCGGTATCAGTTTGAAGTGGCAATACTACTGCCTCCAAGCCGTAGGCGGAGCGGGCATCGGCCTTGCAAATCCCGCATGGGACTCCGTGTACGAGGATGAGGACCATGACGAGGAAGGAAATGGGGCATCGAAATGGTCATTCTGGACAGGGGGAATTTCCTTCGTGGTAGGCGCAGGCTCTCTTCTCGGAGGGTTGGTTGCAGATAAGTGGGGACTTCGACCTCTATTCTTTATCATGGCAGGGACGGACGCCGTGGCGGTCTACTACGCTTGGCGAATGGCCCGTTTTTATCAAATACAATAAAACTATGAATAAGTTCATGGTGTGGTCGGATGTCGGTAATGCCTTGGGAGCGGTCGTTAAACTCCAGGCAGAGGGGAATGATACCGCGTGGTGGTGCAAGGACCCATCGGCCTCCAGCGTCGGAAAGAACATGGTCGAGAGTGTCTACGACTGGAAATTCACTCCTGACGACGACACGATTCACTGTATGGACTGCACCAACTACGGGGCATTTGCAGACTCCTTGAGGGTTGGAGGTCTCCCGGTAGTGGGAAGTTCGCTTATTGCCGACCGAATGGAGATGGATAGGGCGTTCTCAAAGAAAGTCTTTGCCGAGTGTGGCATCCCTACTCCGCCGTCCGTGTTCTTTACCGATTGGCATAAAGGCGAGGAATACGTAAAAGCGCATAAAGGCGTGCGCATGGCGATCAAGCCGGGAGAGTCTTTATCTGGTAACTTGCCGTCGCATGTGGCCGACAAAAACTTCCCCTCTGAGGATCTACTCGGGATATTGGATCA
>DATKMG010000187.1:0-7398 GCA_035541995.1 Terriglobia bacterium | reverse complement strand
GGTATCTCCCGGCAAATTGGTGAAAAAGTTAGGACGGATCACGGGGAATGGAAAGTTCCCCAGGTACCGGTTGAACTCGTTCAAGTCACCGCGAGAGCGGCTGCGTACATAAGAGAAGAAAATCTGTTCCCCCGGTTTCCAGGTATATCGCGTGGTGAGTTCCAATTGACGGTACCCTTGTTCACCGTTGCTACTCTCTATAATGGCATCCTGTTCATTTACCACTCCCGGTGCCAGGATGACCATGCCATACGAATTGCGTTGCAGATAATTGGCTCGAAGCCGCCATCGTGGGGTGATCGGTTGCTCGACCTCAATATTCCAGGCCAGACTATGCGGGGCGAAGTTTCCCACCTCATTCTCGCCGAAAATAAAGGGGAATATGTCCCCGGTCCCTCGCTCCATGACATTCAGGAATAGGCGGGGGCCATCAATGATCTCTCCATGCGGCCCGTATGTGGTCACCACCTGGTTGGGGTAGGTCGTAAACGAGAAGACGCTCAGAGGGACCTGGTCATAGAATAATCCAAATCCTCCTCGCACCACGGCACTCTCGGCGCCGAAGGGCGTCCAGGCCAAACCAAAACGAGGTGCGATGCGCACCGTATCGGTGATACCTTGCGATTCAAAGCGCAATCCCCAATCCATGGCCAACTTCGGATTAAACGTCCAATGATCCTGGCCATAAAACCCCAGATTGAGATCCCAGCGGTCAAACGGCTTGCCACCGACAAAGTCGATGCGTCTGAGCAGAAGGTTATTGGTGTCCAGAATGTTAACAGGGTTGGCCAGAAACTCCCCCCGGCTCGTAACCCGGGCGATGTCGGTTCCAAACCGAATATTGTGTATACCGTAATGAGTGATTGGCCCCAGTGAGAGCGATTCCATCCATTGGACTCGTGTGGCGTTGCGATTTTGTTGACTGTAGTAATTCCCGGTGTTTCCGGCAGGCGTCAGATTCATCTCCTGGGGCCCTTGCGGCCAAACATGTGCTTCATAGAAGGTCACTGCAACCAGGCTTTCCACTAGCTTTGTCCCCAGCGAATAGCGATCGATGATCGTCGTCAAATAGTCATGAGCGCTGAAGCTGGGCGTCACGGGTTTGGGGTTGAAATATTCCAAGTTGACATAGTTGGTTTTGCGGGGAGATACATGGAACGTACCCGTCAAGGTGTGATTAGGAGAGAGGATCGCATCGAACTGCGTAAAAGAATTAACGGATTCCTGTTTGGTCTCATTGTCCGGGTAAGACAACGTGCGTATTGGGATCTTGTGAAGGGCATACTCGATCCCCTGGGAAAGGTAGAGGCGGTTTTTGATTAAAGGTCCGCTGAATGTGATTCGAGGAGAAGCGTCCTTCACCCCCATCAGGTGAAGACTCCGGATGCGATACTCGGGGAGCGGATCATTGAGTTCGAAATGCCACTTATCGCTCCCCCGACGGGTCTCCACCGCCACGACCCCACCGGTAAACCGGCCATACTGGGCCAAATACGGCGTCTTATAGACGTTGATGCTTTCCACGACATCGACCGGGACGCTCACTCCAAACTGGCCTGTCGCCGGCTCAGTAACATCGGCCGAGTTGACGACGTAGGCGCTGCTGGTCTCACTGCTGCCGGAAATACGGATTTCATCTTCCGCCGTGCGGACCACTCCTGGAATAAGGGGGAGGGTTTCTTGCACACTCGCGGGCCGGTTGGGTAAATTCTTTATTTCCTCACGTTGGAGCTCAGCCGGGGGAGAGGCTCCTTGTTCGACAGGGGTCTCCGGCTTGGCTTCCACATCCACCGAAGATTTGAGCTCGATGCGGGGGACCATCGTGAAGTCAACTTGCAGGGGAACCCCACCCGTCAAAACCAGATCACTCTGACTCATGGTCTGGTATTTCTCTTGTGAGACCGTCACCTCGTAGGTTCCAGGCGGCATATCGGTGAAGGTCGCCTTACCCTGGCTATCGGTAATCTGACTTTTGACAAGACTCCCCCCTGCTTTCAGTTCCACTGCGACCCCGGGAACTGCTTCGCCGGCTTCATTCTTCGTGGTAACCAGAATCGCCGAACCTTGGACAGAGGGCTGAGCCAATAGACTCGGAGCCATAGGGAGTGTCCGCGACAGGCATAGCAGGATGGCGATGCCCAGGAGCCAGAGAGGTTTCAGATGGAGCATTCGCGTCTCTCTTAGGCGGTGTAAGAACACTGGATGGTCCAAGCATCGCTGTCGAGCAAGTAAGGGCATCTTCCCGGTCCCCTACGATTTCTCCCAAAATTAACTTTCTCGATAGAGCAATAGACAAAGCCCGATTAACACAAAGCAGATGGGCCAAATCCGTGAAGGAATCTTGCGGTCAAGAGGCGGCAGGCGCAGTTCCAGCCATCGCATCCAGCCCGCAGTAATGCCGAGTAGTGCGATGGGTATATGCGTCAACTCAATCAGTAACTCTTGCTTAACGTTTCCGAGTGAGTGGGTATGTGTCAGCAGAATTGCACCGCCCAACCCGCAGACCAGCGGGAAGAACAGAGCCGCACGATGTGAATCAATCCGCTCCGTGCGGACGCCCCATTCGAACAGACCGAACGCAATGATCATGATGACCATCAGGCGGTGCTGTGCAACTTCCGAAGTGCCAAAGCTTTCAAAGAACCCGTTTCCTCCCAGGGGCCAGTTTTCCGGATCAGAACGAAAAAAGAGAAAAACGGCAAGCCCCAGGAAGAGCAAAGGCCAGTGGCGTGCCCAGGGTGCATGACCGGTTCGCCACGCAAGTGCCATGACACCTATGGCGAGAACCAGCAGGCCGGACCAATGGTGATTGTACTCAGACCAGGCAATATCGGCTGGTGTGCTTGGGTATGCTGCTGCACCGCCCGGAATATAGCTCAATGGAACCCCTGAGGCTACAGCCTTCTTTAGCGCGGGTAATGTTGGGGGTGACAGTTCTGCAGCTCCAGGACTGCTTAACCGGGGCCAATGCGGCTTCATTCGCTCCTTGATTTCGGCCACACTCACGCGTCCGACAGCCAGGTCTCTTGCGGGCGGGACCGACGTCAAGGTTGCGGCGGCCAGGATAACGGCAACTCCGATTCCGATCTCCGCCTCAACAAAGCAACACAGCCGGGCCGTTGCCGTTGTTTCATCGCTCCGCAAGCGTCTGACCGTGTAGAAATTAAGCCCACCCAGCAGGAGTAATCCACCGAAAAGAAGAACCTTCGAGGTCATCATCACTCCGTAGGCAGTGCCGAAGATGGCATTCAGCGAATCGAAATAGAACAATGACATCCCGAGACCAGCCGACGCGAGGACCGCGACGCTGATTAGGGCAGTCTTGGAGAATCGAGCGCCAATCATCTGGATGGCCCCGCCTGGAGAGCAACGCCTCAACGCCATCAACAGATAAGGCAAGCCGCCGATCCAAGAAGCCGTCGCCGCTTGGTGCAAGGCCGTAGCCAGGAGGAGGGGAAAACGATTCCCAACCCGCGAGGCGGCGTGGCTTGTCATTATTGATGCACCCAGAATGCATGCCGACAGCCCAAGCAGCCCTGTCCATACCTGATGAAAGGGATAGCGCACGAGGAAGGCAATTCCGAGCGCAGCTAGGAATATGATTAATCCAGACAGGAAAAAGTTTGCGCCGGCTACTTCGGCTAATTGAAAATCAGCAGTCACCTTGAGAATGACCGCATTGATTGACACCATGGCGGTTTGGGCAAACGCCAGAACAAGAGCGGAACTGACAATCATTCGACGGCTGGATCGAAGCACTGCCTCTCCGCACATGGGGTAGATTCCGCAAATCGGTCTGCCAATCGCCAGAGTAAATAGAATGCCACCTATCGCCAACGACTGTGAGCCAAGTGTCACTGCACGAAGCAAGAGGGATAGAAAGCCGAAAAGATCGATAAATAGTGCCATTATTGATCCTCAGGGATTGTTGACCCGGAAAGGAATGACACCGCCTGTAATGTGCCCGTCGTTCGCCAGCACCTGCCAGCGCAGGACGTAGGCGCCCGGGGTGAGCCCGGTAGCTCGTGCGGAGAGACTGTCGGGTCTACTTTCTTCAAGAATCTTCAGGATGACCGACTTCCCATTAGGAAGAACTAGAATGAGGCGTGACCGGCCGTGATCGATTCGAACATTAAAACTGAGGTTAACGTCAATATCCGGTCCATCGACGGTTGAGTCGGTAGCCGGAGTAGACTTCAGCAGTATGGCGTGGGCCGACACGGGCTCCCCCAATCCAACCAAACAGACGAGTATAACCCCTGCCATGAGCCGGTAAGAAAGATCTCGAATCATTGATATCACGCTCCTTCCCAATTTGACCCCAATGCCCTGAAGCTGTGAAAAAATGCGCGGGGTCGGGGGACCCGGCCTACAAAGCTGTCGCAAGACGTTTGGAATGTGTGTAGGCCATTGAGGCTTTCTCAAAGCCTCAACCTCACATGGCGTTTTTCCTGGAATTCTGAATTTTCTCACAGCTTCCCTCTTTAGAGGTAAGCCTTTGGACTCTGGGCGATCAGTTCCCCCACCGCGTTTCTGCCAGCCGACTTCCCGTTACTTAACCGAGGAATATCCACGCGAAGTTGTGCTGACGTTCTCGAGCAAGAGAACGTTGACAAATCACGTTCATCGGCAAGCCGGTCTTTTTAATGGATTTCAAAAAGACCGGTCAGCCTCCGATCTCCTGGCCCGAAGTAAATTCTTTTTCATCTTGTCAAATTCATCGGCACGTGGTGTTGGCTGCTCTTGAGTGTACAACAAGCAACCCAATTTTTCCTGGATTCTTTCGATTCTGACAGATAAGGGCGGATGGGTTGACACATCGGTGAAAGAGCGACCTTCTCTCACAGGTTCAAGTTTCTCCAGTTTAAGCAAATAGGCGAGATAGGCATTTGGGTCAAAACCCGCTTTAGAAAGATATTCAAGCCCTAGACAATCGGCGACGATTTCTTTGTTTGCTTTTACCCTTCGGTGGTCGCCTCCAGTGACTGCCCGCTCGATGCCTTGATAAGCTATATATCCGACTCCACCCGTTGCAATTCCCAGGGGAATGACCAGACGTGCTTTGACACGGTCTTGACTCCAGGTCTTCTCCGCAAGATGAGCAATCTCATGAGCCATCACACCTGCTAGTTCAGACTCACTTTCGGCAGACGATATAAGACCCGTGGTGAGATATAAGTGACCGCTGGGAATTGCCCTGCCATTGATTTCCTTTGATTCAATAATCCGAACTTGAACCGTTGAACAGAGCCTGGACACTTCGGCTAATCGATAGGCCAGTTTATCCAAATACTCATTAACTTCAGGATCCTCCACCATTTTGCTTGCACTTTCGAATGCGCTAGCCATCTGAATCCCCAGAAGAACCTCTCTTTTGGAGTAGGTCGTACAGTTCTTCTTATCTTCCCTTTTCCCCCCCTCTTCCGAGCGAATTGCCGCACCCTGTTGTCTCATTGCTCCAGACAGAGGGGCAACGATTTGGACAATCAGTCCGATCCCAACGACAATTCTGTTGAAATCTCTGAGTTTCTTCATAAGAGAGTGCCCCAAGACCTATCCCGGTCACCACGGCGGATAAAAACGGCATTGGTAGCCACGATTGATTCGCTTCCTGAATCAATCGTGGGTTTTTCAACGAGACAAAGGAGTGTGGGAGCCGATCTCCGAGCGGCGACCAGTTTGAGGCAACCGCCGCGACGGAACGCGGCGGCCACCCTCAAAACGCGCATTTACATGAAAGCCCTCCAGCATTCTTTCAATCTGGCGTAAAAGCCGGAACGGGAAGCAGGTTCTTTCACGTGCCAGAATCCTCAGGAAAAAACCGAACCGGCTGTCGCTGGTTCAACTCCTGACCGTCAACACGGGTACCCCGCGCGGCATACTATGCAATACTTCCGGAAGTGGGACTCTGGGGCTCTCTGTCAATCGATTCCTTGTGTGCACTAATCCTCAAAGGCTCCTGTCGTCCCTTGAAATCCTCGCAATGCCTGCTTAAGGGTCCATTTAATGGCCCGTCCGGCGTCGTAGCAATAAGCCAGGTTATGGTTCAGAGTAGAAAAGCAGTACCGATGGCACGTTGACTTCATGCCCTCGAGCTGTTCCCGCCCGAATCGAGGATCGCCCGCCCAACCCCAATTAAACGTGGCCGAGTACATCGGAAAACAGGGGGCCAGGGTGCCATCGGTCCGGATAATCAGGGAATTGTGTCCGGCCCGGCATCCCCAGGGCGCCACATGCCCGCGCATGAAAGCTTTCATATCCTCTAATCTTCTCACCGAGTTCACCATCTTGTACCCTGAACGGTTTTTCTCGATCAACCAATCGATCAACTCGTCGACCCCTGCCCAATCCTCCTGCCGGATGAACGTGCTGTTGGTCTCCGCATGCTGGTAGTGGGCCTGCTCGAGCATGGGAGATTCGTTGATGTGGTAGTCTGTAGCGATACCATAATCATGCGCCATCTCCGTCAACTGCCTCACGTCATCCAGATTAAGGCGCGTGATGTTGATATTGAAAAAGACGGAAAAGCCATACACATACTGTTTCTTGTTCAGATACTCAAAATAAGGACGAATCGGATTCAAGGCCTTGGGTAGTTCCGGCCTGTCATCCAACGAATCAACAGCCAGATTAATGGTCGCCACCCCGGCGTCACCCAGCCGATCAATTACATCGGGCCGCATCAGGCGCCCGTTGGTGGGGACATAAACCCAGAATCCCTTCCTGGCGGCATAGTAGACAGTCTTGTGGACGAACTGGGGGCGCAGAAGAACCTCTCCTCCCATCAACGCCAGGACGCGGCAGCCGGCATCATGAAGCCAGTCAATGGATCGGCGGGCTGTATCCTCCGACATCCCCTTGATCCCATTGTCAAATGCCCAGCAGTAGTGGCAAGCCAGGTTGCATTTCCATTCTGTAAACAGGTAGGCAATGATCGGATGGAAATCACCCGGCAGGACCCGAGATTTGATGTATGGGTACAACCAGCCGCGCAGCCCTCGACGTACCATGAAAGGAGTCGTTCGGGTTCGATAAGGAGATTCGTTCCTGGGAAGATAGTTCGGATCGGGTTCGACATCCCCCGCTTTCTCAGGATACTGAGGGAATACGGGTTCCGGCAAAGACAACGGGGTCCCGCGCGGCTGCAATGGGGCAGGCTTTTCGCCCTCCATTAACAGCTCGTGAGTGTTCGCATCGAATCGAAACGAAGAAAGCTTCTCCGCAGACTCTTTTTCAAGCTGGAGAGGCATGCTAGGTTTTCTCCTTTGAGCGGGATTTCAACAAAGCGGAATGGTTGGTGCCGTTCAACCTCAAGACTTCCTCATTCGAATTCTCGTGCAATCGAAGGTCCAGCTTTTGCTGACAAACGAAACTATCCATCCCGGTGAATCCTTCATG
>DATKMG010000186.1:0-3671 GCA_035541995.1 Terriglobia bacterium | reverse complement strand
TCGGTCGGATTCTCCGCATGGGGGACGAACCGAGTCTTGGCTGGATGCCATTGATATTGCTCTCGTCCAAATGTCGCGATCGCGACCGGCCCGGCAAACGCGGAGGTCTTGTCCTGACCTTGAAACGAGATATGGACCTTGTGCGCATTCTCCTGATCGCGATTGACGATCATGACTGACCACTCGCCGTCTGGCCGTTTCACCGCATACGCCGTAACCAGGGCGTGGCCGGCGCCATCATCGACGTCACCCTTGGCGGAATATACCTCATGCTCTCCCGCGCCCGGTTGTACCCAATCCAAATTGATTAGCTGCGAAGTAAAGAACTGGGCCAGGGGTTGCTCGACCTGGTATCCCGGACCCACCGTGAACATGCCGAATGTACCGGGAGAGTCGTTGCAGCCGTGCTCCATATAGAGAGGTAGATAGTGAAAGAAGTAGACGCCCTTGCCGCCAGCGTTGAGAAAGGAACCGATGTAGTCCGACAGCCACAACCCGGCGAACACATCCATATAGGTTTCGCTGGCGGCAGACGACAGATTAGATTCCGTGATGAACATCGGCATGTCCGCGGGAACGCCATCCTCATGCCAGGTTTGCATAATGTGGCTGACCAGATCCGGTTCGTCATAGAGGCTGCCCCAGGGAACCCGGCAAGGATCATACGGGTAATGCTCGAACGAGAAGAAGGCCAGATCGTTCATGCGCCCGTGCTCCTTCAGATAATCAAGAAAACGGGCCGTCCAGGAAGCGTGACCCTGCGCGTCCGGCCACACCTCAATATCCTTGTTCACACCCTGAAAGGATGGCCCACCGAGCTTCAGGTTGGGATCGATCTTGTGCAGCGCCGTGGCCCATTGCAGATAGAGGGCTCCGTAATCTTCGGGCAGCAGGTACTGCCCATCTGATTCCTCGCCCATCTCCACATAGGAGACGGGATATTTGCGTGCCTCGAGATAGCGAATCTCGGCCAACGAGTTCTCCGGGGTCTCATAGAGCATGGCTACGGGAATCATCGCCGGGAGGCCGCGCGTAACGCCGCTCATATAGAAGAGGTCGAATCCCACCTGGGCCGATTTCTTCGAGCCAATATCCGACGGTTCATGCCAGGGATCGGTCGAGGAAGCGTAGGTGGTGGTCTGTTCCTGGTCCGCCGTATGCCGCGCGATGTCATGAAACTCCCCGTCCGGCGTGGTCGTTCCAACGTAGAGTTCGCTGATGGCGTATCCGACACAATTTCTCGGATCGGCCGAGCCATGCGAATCACAAGTGTTGGACGACTGTGTCATCCAGATTCGCAAATAACGAACCGGCAGAACGGTTGTACTGAGCTTGAGGATCTGATCCCCACCCGGATTGGTCGTTACCTCGCCGCGCGGGAACGTTTGCCAAATGCCCTTGGTCGGGGTATGAATCGGATCGTCTCCGTTCCAGTATTGGACGAGATAGCGGACGGCGTAGGGGTTGGCCCACTGAATCCGGAGGCTGTCGATCATCTGCACCTGCGAGAGATCGATCACGACCCACTGCGGGTGCAGCGCATCGCTCTCTCCCGTGAAACGCTGCGTCAGGTAAGGATTGCTCTTCCAGTACGTGTTCGGGTCGCCATCGGTCAGCCTGGAAAAACCGGAGTTGCCCGTGCCATCGTTTCGCGTAGTTCCGCGGTGAGGTAGCGGATAGCCGTAAGAATAACGAATCGGTTCTCCCGGCGTGGCCGATCCGGTGAAGTACCCCTTCCCTGTCGGATCGCTCCAAGTGCCGTCGGGATTCCAGTGCCAGGCCTCCAGCAGGAGTTCGGTGTTCTGGCGATAGCTCACTGTCTGCCACCCCGACGCGAACGTTTGCTTGAGAGATGCCGGCGTCAGGTCCTTGTCGATGGCGTCCGAGGGAATTCGGTCGATGCCCGCGCCGAGCGTCAGGTTCGGAACAAACCGGTTCACCGGATGGCTTGTATCCACTGTGATGGTCTGGGCGGCACAGAGAACGGCCACCAGAAAATTAAGCGTGACGATGGATCTAAGAATTGTCAGCACTCTCACAGATCGCTCCATTGAAACCATTTAATAGCGACTTTCTTTAACTGGCGATTGTAAATGATCCTCGGGGCAGTTGGAGGACAGGCGTTTTCGCCCGTCGCAGTTGTGCAGAAAAGCAGATTCCACGTCGCGACGCTCCTCGGAATGACAATGACCAAGAAAGCGGGCAGGCGTCCCCGCCCGTCCTGCAACATCTGGGCCTACCCGATTCCCCGGTGGTAAACTTTGAAGTTTGCTAATCCGTCCCTGAAGGTTTTGACATGCCTGAAACCACGCTGCAAGCCCCTGTTGCCACGCCCCTGACCTCATTCAGCGAAGACGAAATCCTCTTCCTCGACAACATCCGCCAGTTTGCCGACGAGAAACTCCGCCCGCTGGTGAAAGAGATGGATGAAAAGGGGGTCTTCGACAAAGATCTCATCCACCAATTTTTCCAGCTTGGGCTCATGGGCATCGAAGTTCCCGAGCAATACGGCGGGGGCGGCGGCAAGTTCTTTGAAGCGATCCTCGCGGTGGAGGAGATATCGCGGGTCGATGCCTCGGCCGGCGTGATCATCGATGTGCAAAATACCCTGGTGAACAACGCCCTGCAGCGCTGGACCACGGAGGAGCAGAAGAAACGTTATCTTCCGCGCATGACTGCCGACACCTGCGGGGCCTACGCTCTGAGCGAGGCCGGATCGGGCTCGGATGCGTTTGCACTGCAGACCAAGGCTGAGCTCAAGGGCAGCGACTACGTGCTCAACGGGCGCAAGCTATGGATCACCAATGGCAAAGAGGCCGGAATCTTTATCCTCTTCGCCACAGTGGATCCCTCGGCTGGGTACCGGGGCATCACGGCTTTCATCATCGAAAAGGAGTTTCCGGGGTTCACGGTCGGCAAGAAAGAGGACAAGCTTGGCATCCGGGCCTCTTCCACCTGCGAACTGATTCTCGAGGATTGCCGGGTTCCCAAGTCGAACGTGCTGGGAGAAGTTGGCAAAGGTTACAAGATCGCGATCGAGACCTTGAACGAGGGCCGGATCGGGATTGGCGCCCAGATGGCCGGGGTGGCGCGAGGGGCCTGGGAATTTGCCGCCAAATACGCCCAGGAACGAAAGCAGTTTGGCAAAACCATCGCCGATTTTCAGGGCATTCAGTTCCAGATCGCCCAAATGGCAACCGAGATCGAAGCCGCCCGCCTGATGGTCTACAACGCAGCCCGCATGAAGGATGCCGGCGTGCCCTTCGTCAAGGAAGCGGCCATGACCAAGCTGTTCTGCTCGCAAGTAGCCGAGCGGGTCACTTCGCTCGCCATCGAGATATACGGAGGTTACGGCTTCACCAAGGATTACCCGGTCGAGAAGTACTGGCGCGATTCGAAGATCGGCAAGATCTACGAGGGAACCTCAAACATGCAGCTGGCGACGATTGCCAAGCTGGTGATGGGCGGGAAGTAGGGCTCTGCGCCCGGGCGAAGTCAAGATTGTTTTCAGGCACCTTCGTAACGCAGGCTGGTTACCTATATTGTGCAGCCCATTGCACCTGCCGCCCCAGTCAGCCCTTATCAAATCCCCCATAAGGCTTGTTTTTGGATGCACTTAGCGACTTCAACCCTAATGGTTCCCTAGCTGCTCTCTCCAGTGGGCCAGCGGT
>DATKMG010000185.1:0-6873 GCA_035541995.1 Terriglobia bacterium | reverse complement strand
AATCCTCCTTGGCCAGCTATGAGACGGGTGGCGTGGACTTTCTCACAGTATTGTCCAATATGAGCAATATTCTCGAGAATGAAATGAGTTACCACGAGCAACGCGCCGAATATCTCAAAGCAATAGCTGGCTTGGAAGAGTTGGTGGCAATGCCGCTGGATCGGGCCTCCGCTGACAAGGGATTTAGCAAGAGCGAGGTGCAACAATGAGAAACTTCATACTGGGATTTCTCTTAGCAGCTGTATTGGGAGGAGGGGGATATTGGTTCGCGGCTAGGCAACACTCGAAACCGCAATCAGCGGGGACCACCACGGTCAAAAGGGCAGCCCAACAGTACCATTGCCCCATGCACCCCACTTACGTGTCAGACAAACCAGGGGATTGTCCGATCTGCGGCATGAGACTGATTCCTATCGAGAAGGAAGCCAAGGAATCCCCTGCAGAGAAAGAAGCAGGCAAGGCCTCCCATGAAGGCCACAAGACTGCCGAAGCCAGAACGCCGGCGGAGCGGAAGATCCTCTATTACGTTGACCCTATGAATCCGCAAAACCGGTCGGACAAGCTCGGTAAGGCGCCGGATGGGATGGACTTGGTACCGGTCTACTCGGATGAAACCGCCGGTGTTGGCGAACCGGGCATCCCTGGCTATGTTCCTGTAAAGATCAGTCAAGAGCGCCAGCAGATGATGGGGATTACCCTGGATGAAGCCAAGCTGATGGACTTGCAGCAAAGCATTCGCACCGTTGGCCTCGTCGCCGCTGAAGAAACACGCCTGCACCACGTGCATACCAAGTTCGAAGGCTACATCCAGGATATCTACGTAAACTCCGTCGGACAGCCTGTCAAGAAAGGCGATCCCCTGTTTTCTGTATACTCGCCCGATCTATGGGCCACTCAAAAGGAATACCTTCTGGCGCTTCGTGCCAAACGGAAGTTCGACTCTCTGGGTCCAGATTCCTCTCTCAATGGGATTGACCTTTTGGAGTCGGCTCGTCAGCGCCTGTCGCTATGGGACATCCGGGCCGATGAAATTGCTCAACTGGAGAAGACCGAGCAGCCCTTGAAAGCTCTCGAGATCTACTCCCCGGTGAGTGGGACCGTCACTGCCAGGACGGCTGTGCAGGGGATGAGAGTCATGCCGGCCGACACCCTCTACGACATCATTGATCTTTCTTCAATATGGGTATTAGCCGATATTTATGAAGTCAACCTTCCCTTCATCAGGATTGGCCAGCCGGCGGAAATTACTCTTGCTTATCAGCCAAGCAAGGTATGGAGGGGCCTGATAAGCTTCATCTATCCCACCCTCGACGAGAAAACGCGGACAGTCAAAGTCCGGATTGAGCTTCCCAATCCAACAGAAGTGTTTAAACCCGAAATGTACGCCAATGTGGAGTTCAAAGGGAGCCTGGGCAAGGCCCTGGCAGTTCCAGAAAGCGCAGTGATTACAACCGGTGAAAGGTCCCTGGTTTTCGTGGCCAAAGGAGACGGGCAATTTGAGCCACGCGAAGTGAAAACGGGCGTTAAGATCCGGAATTTCTACGAAATTAAATCGGGTCTTTCAGGCGGAGACAAGGTCGTCACCGGTGCTAATTTCCTGCTCGACTCGGAATCGAAACTGAAGGCCGCCATCTCCGGTATGGAAGGAGGACATCAACATGGCCAATAGTCCTAAGCTTGAACAGGCTTGCCATCTCCAGAAATCCAAGCTCCTTCCACCTGTAGACTTGAAGGAGGACGAGGTGGTCTATGGTTGAGAGACTCATTGAAATCTGCGCCCATAACAAGTACATCGTCCTGATGTTCGCTGCGGCCGTGGTCGTGCTGGGTTTCTGGGCTCTGTATAACCAGCCCATTGACGCCATCCCCGATCTTTCGGATACCCAGGTCATTATCTACTCCAAATGGGACCGCTCGCCGGACATTATTGAAGACCAGGTGACTTATCCGATTACCAGCGCCTTGCTGGGGGCCCCCAAGGTCAAGGCCATCCATGGTTTTTCTGATTTCGGATTCTCTTATGTTTACATCGTTTTTGAAGATGGGACCGATATTTACTGGGCCCGCAGCCGGGTCCTCGAGTACCTGAGCAAGGTGACCTCTTCTCTTCCCCCTGGAGTGAAAACAGAAATCGGTCCGGACGCTACCGGTGTGGGGTGGATCTTCCAGTATGCGCTGGTCGATAAAAGCGGCAAGCACTCGCTCGCAGATCTGCGATCCTTTCAAGATTGGAACTTGCGCTATGCCCTCCAATCCGTGCCAGGTGTGTCTGAGGTCGCGACGCTGGGTGGCTTCCAAAACCAGTACCAGGTGACTGTAGACCGTGATCGCTTGGCTGCATACAACATTCCAATCATAATGGTGGCTGAAGCGGTGCGCAACTCCAACGTGGAGGTTGGAGGCCGGCTCATTGAGTTCTCCGGGAAGGAGTACATGGTCCGGAGCCACGGCTATGTCAAAAAGCCTGAAGATCTGGAAGAAGTAGTCCTGAAAACCAATGAGCGCGGCACACCTGTTTTGCTAAGGGATGTGGCGCGGGTCGAGAGGGGACCCGAGATCCGGCGGGGGATTGCCGATTTGGACGGAAAAGGCGATGTTGTGGGCGGGATTGTGATCATGCGCCACAATGAAAATGCTGACAAAGTCATTCGCCGCGTCAAAGAGAAACTCAAAGATCTGGAAGCTTCGCTGCCTCCAGGAGTAAAAGCGGTCACCACCTACGACCGGTCGGAACTTATTGAGCGCTCCATCGACACCCTCAAACATGAGTTGATCGTTGAAATGATTATTGTCAGTTTTGTCATCATGGTGTTTCTCTGGCATATCCCCTCGGCCATCATCCCCATCGTCACGATCCCCGTGTCTGTTTTGCTGGCTTTCATTCCCATGTATGGGATGGGACTGAACTCCAACATCATGTCGCTGGCGGGAATTGCCATCTCCATTGGAATCCTGGTGGACGGGGCCATCGTGGAAGTGGAGAATGCCTACAAGAAGCTCGAACTATGGATTGAAGGTGGACGCATCGGCGATTTTCACGCCGTAAGACTGCAGGCTCTCAAGGAAGTCGGCCCCTCGGTTTTTTTCTCACTGCTGGTGATTGCCGTGGCTTTTTTGCCTGTATTCACCCTGGTCGATCAGGAAGGACGGTTGTTCAAGCCGCTTGCATTTACTAAGAACTTTGCCATGGCCATTGCCGCCATTTTGGCGGTTACTCTGGATCCGGCTATGCGTATGCTGTTCGCTCGCATGGATTACTGGATCTTCCGTCCTCGTTGGTTATCCTGGGTAGCTAACCAGGTTCTCGTCGGGAAGTACTACAAAGAGGAAAAACACCCGATCAGTCGACTGCTCTTTAAAATTTATGAAGCCCCAGCACGGCTGGTTCTGAAATACCCTAAAACCACCATTGCCATTGCGTTGTTATTGGCGGCAACGACGGTCCCGGTATATTTCCGGCTTGGAAATGAATTCATGCCGCCTTTGAATGAGGGGACAATCCTTTATATGCCTACCACCCTACCGGGCATCTCGGTGGCCCAGGCCCAAGCTGTCCTTCAGCATCAGGATGAAATGCTAAAGCAGTTTCCAGAGGTTCAGACTGTCTTCGGCAAGGCCGGGCGGGCAGAGACGTCGACGGATCCGGCGCCGTTTTCCATGATGGAGACCACGGTGGTTCTGAAACCCGCCTCCGACTGGCGTTACATGGAGCAATGGTACTCCACTTGGTCGCCTGAATGGCTCAAGAATCTCTTGTTCCGACGGATCTGGCCCGAGCGGATCTCTGTAGAGGATTTGGTGGCCGAAATGGACCAAAAAGTCAGGATCCCTGGAGTCACTAATGCCTGGACAATGCCCATCAAGAACCGTATTGATATGCTGACTACGGGGGTGAGGACCCCGGTGGGCATCAAGATCTTTGGACCTGACTTGCTGGAAATCGAAAGCATTGGCGGCCACTTGGAAGCATTAATGAAGGAACTCCCCGAAACGCGATCTGTCTTCGCTGAAAGAGTCGCGGGCGGTTACTTCGTCGATTTTGAACTAAAGAGGGACCAATTGGCACGCTATGGATTGACCGTGGCCGATGCGCAAAACGTCATCATGTCAGCCATTGGCGGAGAGAATGTCACCACGGCCATCGAAGGTCGTGCCCGTTATCCGGTCAATGTCCGCTACCCTCGCGAAGAAAGAGACAACTTGGAACGTCTCAGCCAAGTGTTGGTCGCCACTCCAAGCGGAGCTCAGATCCCTATCTCACAGATCGCTGAAATCAAGAAGGTCAATGGTCCGGCCATGATCCGAGATGAAAACGGAATGCTGGCAGGTTACGTCTTTGTGGATCTTGCCACCAGTGATATCGGTGGCTACGTGGAGCGGGCCAAGAAACTGGTACAGGACAAGTTGAATCTCCCATCTGGCTATTCCCTGGTCTGGAGCGGTCAGTATGAGAATATGCTGCGCGTCCGAGAGCGCTTAAAGGTCGTTATTCCAATAACACTGGTGTTGATTTTTGCCCTCCTCTACATGAACACCAAGTCAGTGGTAAAGGCCTCGATTGTAATGATGGCCATACCGTTCTCTCTGATCGGCGCCGTTTGGTTGATGTATGTGCTGGGGTACAACATTTCGATTGCCGCCTGGGTCGGCATGATCGCGCTAATGGGACTGGATGCTGAAACCGGCGTTTTCATGTTGCTTTTCTTGGACCTCTCCTATGAAGACGCCAGGCGGAAAAGAGTCCTGAAAAACAAGGTAGAATTAACAGAGGTTATCATTCACGGTGCTGTCAAACGGGTTCGCCCCAAAATGATGACTGTCTGTGCGGCCTTCATGGGGCTGATGCCCATCATGTGGTCCATCGGCACAGGCTCGGACATGATGAAACGCGTAGTGGCACCCATGGTGGGTGGTCTTGCAACTTCGTTTATATTGGAGCTGATGGTCTACCCCAGCATCTATTTTCTTTGGAAATGGAATGCGGAGGTCAAGCACCAGGCTTATAGTCCGCCGCTTGAATTCAACGCGAATTGAACCTGATTTGAAGAGGGGATCTTATGGACTCAGGAAACCATTTGCTAATGTCTAAGAACCCAGCCTCCTGGCTGATTGTCTTGCTCATTTTCGGAGTGGGGGGATATCTCTTTTACCTGGTTCAAAGCGGCCGCCTGGCTGCGGGGAATCCAGTCTGTTCTGTCTGCAAGCGTCCGCTGCACCCGGCTCAAACCTATGTTGTGAATTCATCTGACGGGAAGAGTTACCCCTCCTGTTGCCCTCGTTGCGGTTTGCGGTTTGCCATTGAGAGCAAGGGCAAGGCAACGGAAGCGACAGACTTCGGGAGCGGAAAACGCATTGACGCCGAGTCTGCTTATTATATTGAAGGGTCGGACGTTATGGAATGCTGCGGTAGCTCCACTATGAGGGCTGATAGCGGCCTTCTCTGTGAGATGCACTACGACCGCTGCATGCCCAGTCTGGTAACCTTTGAGGATAAGCAGAAAGCAGAGGATTTCCAAAGTCATCACGGTGGTCGAATGATCAGCTTTACATCCGCATTGCAGAGTGTTCACCAGCAGATGGCACAATGAGTACTTCAGTTAGTATGGCGAGGATCTTATGAATCGATATCCCATTTTCTTGCTTGTTGGTTTTAACCTTTTTTCCTCTCTGCACTTCGGCGCAGAGATCCGATTCAAAGTCAGGCATGACCACGGAGTCAAGAGCTGCCACGGTGAATTGGTGTTTGGAGACACAAGCGTTGAATATATTACCAACCACCAGAAGGACGCACGAGCATGGAAGTTCGAGGACATCCAGCAACTGGGACTCCTGGGCCCCAAAAAGATTTCCCTTCTAACTTATGAAGACAGGAAGTTAGAATTCGGGAAAGACAAGATTTTCAATTTTGAACTGACAGAGGGAGTGATTCCTGAATCCCTGGGAGCCTTCCTGCATAGGAAACTAGCCAAGCCTCTGGTCTCCGAATTGATCCCTACCGACATCAAGACAATATATGAGATCCCAGTCAAGCATCAGCATACATTTGGCGGATGCCAGGGAACTTTAGAGATTAGCGATCGCTACATAGCCTACAAGACAAGCCAAAAGGCCCATTCCCGTCTGTGGAGCTATGGAGACCTTTCGTCCATGGGGAGTACCGGTTCTTTCCAGTTGAGACTGAGCACGTTCGAACGGACAGGAGGCGAGAATGGGTCTGAGAAGAATTATATTTTCGATTTGAAACGTCGCCTTGATCAGAAGACCTATGATTTCATTTGGTGGAAAATTAACGGACCTCAAATCGCATCGGGGTCCAACCATCGACCCGATTGAGAGGTCGGGTGTGAAGAAAAGTAGGTATAGATTGTCGCAGCAGTGATCTGGGCACAAAGCGGCAGCACACCCGCACAAAAAACGAGCAGTGAACAAGCGATTATGACTCTCCCCAGTCTCCTATTGTTAACCATGTTGTCATTCCTTTTGATTGTTGAATAATGCAGCATGACTTGCGCAAGCAATCGCGTTGCCATGAGCGCCGCATTTCCCTAGCTGATTTGGCTGCACTTGCAGGCTGGCCTTCGGACAATAGGAGACAGTCTCCTTGCAGGGCGTGCTGTTTCACCCAAGCTTGAGTCATCTCAACGAGGTTCAAACGGAAGGTAGATTCATCTGTTCAAAATTGCGTCACAAGCTAATATTCACTGTCCTCCGCGAATTATTAGCCTTTTCTAACCCCTCGTTGGGGATTATGCTACTAATGAAGAAAACCGGCTCCAGCAATAATTTCCGGAGATAGAAGAAGTGGAAAGCTCTCACTCAGCGAACCGTACGGCATACCCTCTGTCAATCAAGCAGCAGCGTTTGTGGTTTCTG
>DATKMG010000184.1:0-9722 GCA_035541995.1 Terriglobia bacterium | reverse complement strand
GGAGGCGGCAGTTCACCCCGACGACCTTGCCCGGTTCGTGGACGAGTGGCGCGCGGCGGTGGCCTCCGGGAAGGCGATGGAGACTGAAGCGCGCGTGCGCAGGGCGGACGGGCAATACCGGTGGCTGTTGATCCGCAACGTGCCGCTCCACGACCAGGGGGGAACGATCGTCAAGTGGTATGGCACGAGTACAGACATCGATGACCGCAAGCGGGCCGAGGAAGAGCGCGAGAAGCTGCGCCAGTTGGAGGGCGATCTGGCGCACATCAACCGCGTAAGCATGATGGGGGAACTAGGCGCCTCGATCGCCCATGAAGTCAACCAGCCGCTCGCGGGCGTAGTGAGTAGCGGGAGCGCCTGCCTGCGTTGGCTGGCCGGAGAGGCGCCTAATCTGGAGGAAGCCCGGGAGGCTGCCCGTCGCATTGTCCGCGACGGCAAGCGGGCCGGTGAAGTGATCGCCCGGATTCGGGCCTTGACCCGAAGGGCTGAGATGCCCCGAGAGAAGCTGGACCTGAATGACACCATGCGGGAAGTCCTGGCGCTGGTGGGGGACGAAGCGAAAGGAAGGAGCACGATCATCCGAACGCGGTTTGCCGAGGACCTGTCATCGGTTTCCGGGGATCGGGTGCAATTGCAGCAGGTGCTGCTGAACCTGGTCATGAATGGGATCGAAGCGATGAGCAGTGTCGGTGGGCGGGCACGAGAACTGGTGATCGCCACCCAGAACCTTGACCCGGACCAGGTGCAGGTAAGCGTTGAAGACTCGGGGATCGGTATTGACCCGGAGAAGCTCGACAAGATCTTTGACTCTTTCTACACCACCAAGCCGGGCGGCATGGGGATGGGACTGTCGATTAGCCGTTCCATTCTTCAGGCCCATGGGGGCCGGCTCTGGGCGACGGGCAAGGAGGGTCCCGGCACCATCTTCCACTTTACCCTTCCGAAGTGCCAGGAAGGAGATTCCCATGCGGGAGTCTAACGCCCTTATCGCGATTGTGGACGACGACCCTTCGGTCCGGGAGGCAGGGAGTGGGGGGGATTCTTGGCCCAACCTCGAATCAGGCGTTTCGTTAAGGCCTTAATGCATCCAATGAACGCGAGCCAAAGCGCCGTCGCCGCGAGGGACCGCTGTCCCTCGTTCTGCCGGCGCACTCCACAAAGGCATCGTGAAATTTCCAATCCTCAGTTACTCGATCTCGGTCGATGTGAGCACGAAAGGCGCCCAAAAGAATGGATGGCTGAGAGAGACTGGCTGGTTCTTCCCCAGTGTGAGCGTCTTCCCCAGATACTGAAGTTTGGCATTGCGAAGGGCAACTGGAAGAGATCTTCCCGCTCGAATCGCTCCGTAAAAGTCCTCCATAAAAAACGCTGTGGAATCTTCAATACTCCACAGGCTGACCACCACCGCCCGCGCCCCTGCCTGCAAGAAAGCGCGCTGGAGGCTCAAAGGACCCTCTCCTCTTTTCAATTTTCCCAGGGCTGTTTCGCAACCGCTCAATGTCACCAGGCGTGAGTTGAGAGGTGTATTGTAGATTTCGTATGCCTGCAGCAAACCGTCCGAGACCTTGTCCGGTGCCAGGACCAGTTGACACCACGCCCCATAAGGGCGGCACCTATAATGAGGGAGATTTCTACATGACGTTCCATTTCCACGTGACGCGGCCGTAGTTGATCGTGCGATGCCGCCTACTCTGTAACTGACAAGGGCGGATTCCGACGGCCGGTAGCATCATGGTCTCACTGCCATGATTAGCGCTGGACGGCTTTCCACCCAGGACGTTCAATACGATGCTTGAGCGTCCTGCGCCCGGCCGGCCCGACGCCGGAATTCAAGCAGTAATCACTTGAGGTTGTAGAGCCTCTTGCCTATGTGGCGAAACATATCCACGCAGACATCGGCCGAGATCTCCACCCAGTTGCCCGAGGGATCTTGCAGCCGGACTGGCGTTACAGAGATTCAGATCCGCTGCGGCCCTTTGCTGAGAATCAGGTCCACCACATTCAATTTCACGCGTATGTCCTCGATCGAGATCTCGTAACCACCTTCCACGACAGGATAGGCTCTGCGGCTCTGTAACCCGTCAATCCTCGAAAACAACAGCCAACAACTCAAGAGCGGCAGCCTGTCGCCCTTAGGTGTCATTTGCAGGCCAGACGGGAACCTCCCTCAATAACATTCCTGATCCTCTTCGTGAATTTTGTCCACAGGGCTCCTCTCTGTAGTAAAATTAAAGCTTAAGCGACACATACTGGTCCTTCTTCATTGCGGCTTTTCGTCAATTCGCCCATCCAAAAGGGCGGTCCGCAGGATGATTTTCTCTGGTGGTTCGCTTCGCCATTTTGAGATCAGCCTCGGATCTGGCGAGTTCCAGGTGGACGAAGGCGAGATCCATCGCCATAATTGACTGTTGGTTTTAGCAGCGCGATAGCATATAACCTTTGTATGGATGACATTGTGGTAAGACGCGCAGCCGAATCGGACCTTCCTACCCTTGGCCGCTTAGGAGCACTGTTAATTCAAACCCATTATGCCTTCGACAAGCAGCGGTTCATGGCGCCTGGCACGAATCCGGCAGAGGGATACCGCTGGTTCCTGGGTACCCAACTCAACGAAGAGGACGTGGTCGTCCTTGTCGCCGAACGGGCAGGAGCTGTCGTCGGCTATGTATATGCCGGGCTGGAACCCCGGTCATGGAAGGAACTGCGAGAGCCGGCTGGCTTCGTTCACGATGTGGCAGTCGACGAGTCGAGTCGGCGGACAGGGGTGGCGACGGCACTCATTGAAGCCGCTATCGAGTGGCTTCGGGCGCACGGTGCCCCGCGTGTCCTGCTTTGGACGGCAGAGCGAAACAGCGCGGCATTGTCCCTTTTCTCACATCTGGGATTTCGCCGGACCATGATCGAAATGACACATGAGCTCCAGACGGAGGATTAGCAGTCCCGCCGGGCATCAAGGCCTCTTCAAATTTTCGATTTCAGGATCGTCAGTTCAGCGGCAACAGCCTTTTGGGAGCCGCAGGGAAATGCCTATAGCCGCATAGCGTCATTTGATGGCGGAAGCAACCTGGTGTCGTTCAGTCAGGAACCCTGATACTTTGCGACGATTTCCAGCCGCTGTTTGAGCATAGGGCCCTCCAGTTGAATCAGGTCGTCGTGAAAGGAGTGCCATTGGTTCCCATTGATAGTTACCCCTTTCAGATTGCCCAGACTGACTGGGACACGAATTCGCAACTTCACCTGTTTCGGAAAGCGATCGCGCGGGGCTGACAACGGCTCGACTACAGCCTTCACTTCATGTTCCTGTGCGTGTGAGGTAAGGTTGTAAGTCAGTAGTCCATAGCGGGTGGGCGCTCCCTTGACCGAGAGGCTTTTCCCATCTTCCAGCCACGCGCGCGGCGTCCCGAAGGCTAACCAGAGGTCGTCCCCTTCTTCCTTCACCAACATCATTTGCAGCATGCGAAGCTGTTGAGTGTTCGAGTAGGTATGTGGCAAAGTCAGCTCATTGATTCCGTAGGGCAAGAAACTGACTTCAACAGCCGAGTACGTACCGCGCGACATCCCGTAGGCCAGCATCGAGTAGAACGTGAGGAGAAATTTGTCGACGTTTCCTTTGCGAAGTTGGGTCAAGGCATAGCCGTAGGTGTAAGCATGGTCCACCCCATCGGCAAACCGGGCAAGCCCAAGAAGCAGACCCCCTCTCTCGTCCATGTATTTTGTGATCCAGGAGTTCCGCTCGTCATCCGGACCGAAGAGTTCAGTTTCCAAAATGGTAGGGGCGATCAATCCGTAATAATCTCCCCCTCCTTCTTTAAGCAGCCTCTGGGTGAGTGGCTCGACCGGCAGCGCTCTGAATCCACCCACATCGACCAAGGCCGCCTGCATTGAGGCCAGGATATCATCACGATAGTCATCGGCCTCACGGAGCCATTTCTCGCCTTCCGACGCCATTCCAGCCTCCCTGAAAGCCAGGGCAGCCTCGTGCATTCCTAACCAGTTGTATGAATCCGACATGTAAGATTGGACCGGGTCCTGGTGATCGCAATAAGAGGGACCGGCAGGAAGGAGACCGTAAGTAAGGGGCTTGGTTCCGCTCAGCATTGTCTTTGTCGTCGCCCGGCTACGCCTGATCCACTCGCAGGATTTAATCATCTGAGGAGCAACCTTCTTGAACCATTCGAGGTCCCGGCTCAATTCGTATTGTCGAGCGAGCGCGAAGAGCAGGGCACCATTGTCGGGGACGCCAAAAACCGTGATATATTGGCCGTCCGGATGCTGAGCACTCAGCATACTCTGTAAGTACTTTTCAGCCTCCGTCCCGTAGCCATATCGCGCCAGGGCGTCACAATATAAAGCCGCACTGTAGCCGAAAATTTCTTCGTAAAACGGCCTTCCATCATGAATCTCCCAATTCCCCTTGGTCTTTTGGACGTTCAGGAAGTTGTACATCAACCATGCCCGATACGCATCATTGATACGAGCCTCGGGCGTACGGATCTGCTGGTGCTGGTTGAGCAGTTCGTTCCAGAAGGTCTTTGTCTCCTCCAGCACGCGTTCGAAATCTTTTGAGTCGATTGGAAAGACAAGATGTTGGGGATCCACATGGTGAGGGATCTTGAAATAGAACTGGTGCTGCCCGCCGCCGGGAATTCGCGCGGCATATGAAAGTACGGGCCCTCCCCGGGCCGGCACAGAGTAAACCGTGATTCGAACCCCCAATTCCTGCTGGCGGGGATTCGTGACTCTGAGCCTGACGTAAGCCCAGAGAGGCTCATCGGTGCTCAGATTTTGGGAATGGCCCAAGACTGTTTCTTCATACAGTAGCCCATCAAACTGCCACTTGGTTTCGACAATTGGCAGATATCCCCCGAGCAGAGAACGTGTCACCGGGCCCTCGATGCCATATGGAGAAGGGGGGTCTCCAAGACGAAATGAGAGCCAATATTTGCCCACCTCTAGAGTCCCATCCCAAGCGACACCGATAAAGTCCGGGTGTTCCTTCACGCCGACGATCGCCCTGGGCCGTTTCATCGCGGGGAAGTACTGTGCAACGCCGTCAAAAGACGGTTCACCTGAGGCAAGGACCTCTTCGCCCAGAAGGTCGGTATTGGCTTTCAACGCCCGCTCGGCGCCCGGATCGAATTCCCAGGGCATCATTCTGAGTTGACAGTAGGCGACAGAGGAAATGAGCAGGCACATCCATATCAATATCGACAGTGTCCGCGCTCTCATGTGGACTCCCAATTTCTTAGAACTGGTCCAGCCCAGGAATCCCTGCGCTGGTCAAGGCGAGGGACAGCCAGAACTTCCAGAGCCAAACTGTTTCGAGATCGAAAAGAGGGGGAGCGGTCAATACAGAAACCTGCAGCCCCCTGGGGCCTGTCTTTGGCCCATCCTAACTTTTAGCTCCGCTAGGAGCGATCTTTTTGTAGCAAGAGCCATTCCTTTCTTATTTCTCAGCTCTCCAAGCAGCGGCCTGGTCAGGGAATAAAGCCCTTCCCTTTGGTGTGACAGATCACCCCTAAGGGAGCCAAAAATATTCTTCTTTCCTGTGGCTAGATACAGGACGCTCCTCGAGGAACTGGAATACTTTTTTCAGGAATTCGAAAATTCAATGAGATGGATCAGGACAGACTTTTTGCGGACGCCAACTGCTACGACCAGTCAACCACCGGTTCCCAGGGTCTCGCTGCTTCCTCGGCTGGCAAGAGGCAATGTGTGCCTGAAGAATCCGGAAGTCAGCCACAAGCCGGCCCAACTCACTCACCTATCCCAAGTTGAGAGTATCGCTTGGGAGCCTCAAAACCGCTCAACCCCTTGAGGAAAGGAGCCCCATGAGTTGCTCGTACAAGGTCTTGCGGGCTTTTAGACTTGCTTCCTTATCCTGCCCTGTGTTGAGTTCGAAGCGGTAACTCTTGTCCTTCACCTTGAGCTTCAATTCGTCCCCGGCATCGATTATGCTGACGTATTTTAGTTTTTCGGAGAAACCATCGGAACCTGATTCCGAAGGAACATACGAAATTACGTATCCATTCATCCTTAAGCGGCCCTTACAATTTCCCAATTTATGCTGATGGATGACTGGGTAGGAAACGAACTCCAACTTGACTAACTCCTGCTGCAGCTCTTGTCTGGAAAGGGGGAAGTGATCGTCATTCTGGGACAGATAGTTCAGGGAAGAATAGAACAACCGGGCTTCATCAAACCGGCCACCCTCTATCCATTCTTTGGCTTGAGCGACGCTTCTCCCAATAATGTCCTTCTTCAATGTTGTGGCTCTTTGATTTCGGGGATCGATCGCCAAAGCCCGATTGCAGTAAAGCAGCACGTTGTCGTCCGGGGGTGTGATATACCTTCCGGCAATCAATGCGGTTTCTGCCTTCTGAACCCACGGGAAAACAAGAGCCTGTTGCTTGGTCTGTTCGGCTCTCAACTTCTCCGTCATCAACCTCCATTCGAGTTGAGCAGACGAATCCTTCTGAAGTTGCGATAAAAGGTCTTTGGCTTGATCGAATTCCTTTGCCTGAATCTTAGCCTGTATCTGACCAACGACATCCTGACCTGTGCGATCCAATTTCTGCGGGACGGCATTATTCGGGGTGGAAGTGGCGGGAGCAGCAACTTGTTTTATTGGACTGGGGGGCGGTTCGGATGGGCTGAAGCCTCCCGACAAGCTGGAGAGTCTGGCCGTCTCGTTCAACCCCGGCGACTGGGCTCCTGGCGGATGGTTTCCGGGTTCAGGCAGGACCAATGTCTTTGTCGATTCTTTGGGGGGCTTCGGCGGACGGGAGACGGGAGCGCTTCTGGAAGCGGTATCACGGACTTTCAATGTCGAAGCTTCCGGCACTCGAGGCCCCTGGCCACTGTCCATATGAACCGCGGGGGCAACAGAACGATTATGAATGTCCTCCATGAGCTTCAAAGCAAGACGGTCTTGTGGGTTACGTTGCAGGATGGTATTGCAGATCTGACCAGCCTCCGCTAATTTGCCCAGACCGAAGAGAGCTTCCGCCTTCTCACGCAAGCTGAACAGGCCATCTGAATTGGCCTCGAGTTGCTTTAACTGCACAGAGAATAATCTAGGTTCACCTCTTTTGATTGCAACCTGTTGGACTAGTGGAACATACCCTTCCTTTTCAAAACGAACGCCATAATCTCCTGCCTTAACGGATTGCAGTTGGAGCGGAGTCTTACCAACGAAGTGACCGTTCATGAAGGTGTTGACCGAATCGGGCTCTGACACGATCACCAAGGTGGTGGTTGAAGTCAAGCGCGCCCACACTCCCGCCAAAACCCCGACCAGAATCAACCCAATGCAGGCCACCGCAAGCCAATGCTTCCGTGGTTGCGCCTTAGCATTAGCATTAGCAGCACCATCACTCTCCAGGGAGTCCGGCGAAGATGAAAGAATGCCATGCGTCGCCTGGCCCTTTAGCTCGCCATCTACTTTATCCCTGCTCGTGTCATGGTCGGCGTGCCTCTCTCCAAGTGTTCGCTGAGTGATTTCAAGGAAGTGCTGCGCGGTAAGATTGTCCGGCTCGATCTCAACCAATAGGGTCAATGCTTCGTAACACTCCCTGTATTGACCTAGAATGAAGAAAATCATGGAGGATCTCTTGAGAGTATCCACATAAGAGACGATCTCCTGTTGCTCCCCCGTTTCAGCCTCCTCAGATGGGGTCAGAGACTGTGAGATCCGCGCCCGGAGCTCTTTCATTTGGACGTGGAGCTTCAGAAACTCTTCTTTTTCCTCATTGTTCCTCCAAGCCGGGGCGATTTGGAGCAGAGGCTTAAAGGCACTGAGGTCAGAGTGGGGGTCAGCGATAAGACTGCTAATGTCCTGGTCAGAAGACATGGGTGACTTGGCTTTTCGGACCTGCGCATTCATAAAGGATCCTGATCCGAAGAAAGCGTCAGAGGAAAGCCCTCCGGGGTCCCGGTCTGCGACTCAACCTGGAGAGAGTTATTTTACTAGAGATTGTTCGTTCTGACTAGTCTCTTTTGACAGATTCGGCTTGATTTAGACAGAGTTCCACTGAGATCATTATGCTATCATAGTGACGAGGAATTTCCATAATGTCATCGCATAACGGGCGGGAAGGTTGCGGGCGTTTCCTTTCAGTTAGCCTGGCCGCGCTGCTGGTCTTACAGACTTCATTGTCAGCTCAAAAAGAGGAAATACTTGCACCCGCCTTGAAAATTGCAGTTGCCAAAGGGGACGAAAGCACTAACAACATCAAGAAGGGAACGGCTGTTGAACCGTTGGTGGTGGTCTCAGATGAGAAGAGTCGCCCGGTCTCCGGCGTGATGGTGATGTTCACTTTGCCTGAAAGTGGCCCCGGCGGACTGTTTGCCAACGGCGGAAGCCGGACGATTGTATTTACGGATGAGGAAGGACGCGCTGCGGCGAGAGGGTTGCGCCCAAATCATACTCCCGGGAAGTTCGAGCTGGTTGTCGATGCTTCGTTCCATGGGCTAACGGCTCGCACTGTCATCCATCAAACAAATGTCTTGCCAGCGGCCTCGGGGGTTTCTCCAAAACTAATCGCAATTCTGGCTGTTGTAGGCGGTGCCGCTGCGGCCGGGGCCATTGCCGCCAGCTCGGGCAACAAGGGATCTTCGACAACTACAAATCCCTCAACGAGCTCCACCACCCTCACCGCAGGCACGCCTACTTTCGGACCTCCTCGGTAGTTGGCCGGATGATATCTTTCAGTTCCGTCAACGAAGTCTGTTTTATCAGTCTGTAAGAGCCATAGATCGTTCGCGCGAGGTTCACCTTCTAAATTGTTTCATTAGTCATTCTGGAATCAGGGAACCAGGGAGAACCCGGCCGTTATGATGTTCGAACGGAGTCACCTAGGCAGCAACTTGTGGCGATTTGTGATGCAATTCGGGCTTTGTTTCTTCGCGGTCCACTCGGTCTTTGCGGCAGTAAAGCCCGTGATTTCGGACCACAACGGACTCACCCCAAACTCGGCCGTGGCCGGCAGCGACGGATTCACCCTCACAGTGAAGGGTACTAATTTTATCGTGGCCAATGAGACGGTTTCGGTCAATTGGAACGGATCCCCACGACCCATCACCTCCTTGAAGGCCAGTCAACTCCAGGTCACGATTTTCGCCAGTGATATCGCTGTGGCCGGGACGGCCCAGGTCACCGTTTCGAACACGGACGAATCCAACAATGTAGCCACTTCTGATCCGGCAACTTTCACTATCCTCCCTGCCCCGTTAGCCATCAACACGACAACTTTGCCTGCTGGCGTCTTGAATGTGGCTTACTCTCAGTCCCTCTCTGCCTCCGGGGGGACGCCGCCTTACACCTGGGCGATCATCTCAGGTTCATTGCCGGCGGGGCTGAGCTTGAATGCGTCCAGTGGAACGTTGAGCGGCACGCCGACGTCTTCGGGTAGCTTTACGTTTAGCATTCGGGTTCAAGACTCCGCTCAACCAATTGCCAACTCAATCAGGCAGTTTACTCTCTCGGTCCAAAACCCGGTGCCGGCCATCACCGGGATTAGCCCGAATTCAGCCATCGCCGGCAGTCCGGAGTTCGCTCTGACTGTCAATGGCTCGAATTTCGTTTCCGGTTCGACCGTGCGGTGGAATGGATCGAATCGCACAACCAGCCTGAACAGCGCCACGAGCTTGACTGCGTCCATCCCGGCCAGCGACATCGCCACGGCTGGAACTGCCAGCGTCACGGTCAACAATCCTGCTCC